>CAZOBP010000122.1:0-8652 GCA_964577995.1 uncultured Anaerolineales bacterium | reverse complement strand
AACTTGAAGGCGCCCACCTTCTGCAAGTTCTCACACTTGAAGTAGAGCTCGGCGCTGACCATATTGTTGAGAGTAGAGCAGGTCAAAACCGGCGTACGGCGGACGTAAGTCGCGATGCGTTGAGCCGCCTGTCGGACGGCGTGGAAATCGGGCAAAAACATCATCGTGCTTTCCTCGGATTTGCGCAAAGCGGCACACGCTTACAGCGGGCATTCTATCACCGGCGATGTGCGAGCACGACGCCCGGCACAGAGGAAAGGACCAGACGCATCTGCAACGGGTCATCACGGCGGTGACTATCCACCTGAAGCGACCGGTGGTTTGGTTTGAACAGACACCAAGCGCACATACACGGCCTTGCAAGTTCGCTGCCCTGGGAGTTGCCGCCTGGTGGCCACGGCGGAGGCGCCTCCGCGAACCCTCCAACAACATCTTCTACTTGAGCGAAACGACTCCACGAGACTCGACATGCGTAAGGATTATGTCAGCAGCGATTCTAGCTGAAATCGCACATACCACCGGACATTCATCCAACCCAGCGGTCTTGTACCATTCCTCTGCTTCCTCATCCCTCTTGAAGTCAAAGCTTCTCCCGAAGAGCCGCTTCTGAATCTCAAAGCAAAGGGAGCTTCCGGTTTCCTCCTTGAACCGATTATGCATTTCGGCTGCAGCTTCCATTGTATCCCTATACGCTTGCACATCCTTAGGTTCTTCAGATCCAAGCGCCAAGCCAATGGCCATCACAGCACCCGTAAGTGCCCCACAACTCTCGCCCATGCGAGCAACCCCGGCTGCCAGGCCAGTGCTTGCTTTGAGAGCGCCTGCATCTCCCAAATGCAGGTGGCTCTGGAGTGCCTGTAAGACAGATCGGCTGCAACCTTCGTATGCTCTCTCATTATGGTACGCGGCCCAGGCAACCCTGTCCAGCACTTTCTCTCTTGAGCCCGGTTCGACCTGGCGGCTATAGTATTCTGCTAGCTCAATCTTCTTGGCTACCTCTTCCAAGCTCATACTCAGAACCTCCTCACAATATGTGTTTGTCAGCGAGTGGCATCCCAGCGCTAGCCCCACCTGATTGCTTGATCCATTTCGGCCCCTTGCCGGCCACATTGGATGAGCCGCCAGTGGTGGGCCCGTCCTCTGACCCTTTTCCGGCCACTTTCCGTGATCCCTCATTCTGCCGACAAGTCATGATCAGTGTGCTACTTAGTATCCGGGGTCTTCCGGCCGCGTTTTCTTCGACCCAGCTGCTGCTCATTCAATCGGGCCATTGCCCGTTCATACAGTATGACCCGCGATAAGAGCGACGACGACCGGGCGCAGGCACCAGGTCACTCGCGGAGTTGCCCTCGTCCGTGTTGCACCGCAAGGTGAATTCCGTGTCAGACCGTTGCCTACGGGGAACGGCACTTCGAACTCGGATCCTGTTCCCGTGCGGCTCGAGCCTGCCGCGCGAGTTCCATCGGCATGAGGTTGTTCCTCGGCTCGGTCCCTTGGATACCCATCCTGGTCTCTCGGTGACATCACCCCAGGCATGGGGACATGAACGATCCAACACCGTGTGTCGGCCGGATGTTCACCAAGGCGACATCGACATGTCTGGCGTGGACACGGCGACCGGCCTAGCGGTCGTTCAATGCTCACCCGTAACCAACAACCTGCCGGATGACCAATTAGCTACGGCCACTCCAGCCGAGGTTCCTGCTGGGCCAGACCACACGGGGATTGAGAGCCGCTCGGAGCCAATGGATTCGGGGAGACATAGTGCGGATTCTCTTCCACCGCCTGAGCACCAATCCCCTCCCGCAGCTCCTTAGACTCCGGGCATAGGAAAACGTTCTGGCAGCTGCGACTGCCACAGCAGCGAGTGTAGTCTTGGCAGCCACCGACACAGGAGAAATGGGCTCCAAGCGTGAGAGGCTTGCTTCTTATCGTGCGATGGTTGTGGCTTCCGCCAAGTCGCCTTTAGGGCATCTGTCTCATCCCCAGCCCAGGCTTGCATCACCGAATCCACGAAAGCCCGCTTTTCGTCCGCGCCTCAAGCCCCCCGCAAGTCTTCGCGAATCACCTGTCCCATCGAGCCCCAAATGAATGAAGGGGTCACCACTGCCCGCGGCGCTGGCTCGGATGATGTTGGCTGCGAGCGCTCCGCGAATCCTCTCGACCAGCGCATCGGTGGCTACATGGACCAGATTCCCAATCCCATCGTCAGCGTCAAACGACTGGGCGCCGTCATCACCGCCGGCATCCTGAAGTGGATGGGGTCTATGCCCCTACGCGCTCTCGACTACACGCTAGCTTCGTCATCCTAGCACGTGGTCCGGTTCTTGCAGCTCTTTGGCCTCGACATCGGCTTGAACCCGGGCAGTTCACACGCAGGCGACGCCCAGCTCGTCCGCAACCCAGCCCAGAGCCAGTTCCTCGAGTTTGTCACGCGTGGGGCGGCCATTCTCGTCCCAGCCGGCCATCCCATAGTAGAGCGCCTTCGCCGCCTCCACCTCCAGGGCATTGACCGCTCTCCCATCGCTGCGACCTCCCTGTAGGGGGACAAGCAACTTTGGCGGCAACGCATCTGCCTCCGCGCCGACCCCCTCGCGGGCGTTAAAGGCCCGCAGCAGGTTCAAGCGCCGCTCGCCCACCTTCATGAGTTCCCATAGGCTGACGTTCCAACCAACGGCCGCCCGCACGGCCTCCACCAGCTGACTAGGCCCATACAGATGAAAGGCTGGACCAAACACGAACTGGCATACGCAGACGCTGTCCAGGCAACTGTAGAAGTACTGGGTGTACAGGGCGTAGCGCACCTTCTCCGCGTTTAGCACATCCGATGCCTGAGGCTCCAACAGATCTAGTTCCGCCATCCGGTCCGGGTACGACTCGTAGGAGGGGTCGTGCTCGTGGGACTGGTGATCGGCACCGAAGGGGTTGACAGCGTAGATAAGGGCTAGACTATGCTTTACCTGGGGCATATGAGCGGGGAGTTCGTGTTTCTTCACCGCCACCACCAAGTCCTGACCAACGCCCAGGATTTGGGCAGCCCGGAAGGAACCCTCCCCCAAGACGCGACCGAAGCCCTCCCGCTCCCCGATGCGCTCCACCGCCTCCACCAGTGCCTCCGCGTTGCCGAAGCGGAGTTCGATCCCGTCCGTGTCCTGTTCGGTCAGCAACCCCCGCTCGAAGCAGTCCATCGCCCACGCGACCGTCGCGCCGCACGAGATGGTATCCATCCCGTACATGTTGCACAATTGGTTGGCACGGGCAATCGCCGCCAGATCGGAGACACCGCAGTAGGAGCCCATGGTGGCGATCGTCTCGTACTCTGGGCCGCCGTAGCGGGGATCCACCAGGAACGGGCCCTCGGTCACCTCCACCACGCTCTTGCAGCGGACAACACAGCCGAAACACGTATCGGCCTCCTTCATAATGGTGTCGTACATCGTCTCACCGCTAATGGCATCAGCTCCCTCAAAGGTGCCGCTGGACCAATTGCGGGTTGGCAGGCCGCCATCCTCGTTCTGGAAAAGGACGATCGAGGCGGTCCCCAGGGGCCCGAGCTCGGCTACGTCCGATTCATCCAGATGATCGGCCCCCCACTTTGCTAGTCTCTTCAGCGCCTTGGGGTCGGCTAGTTCAGGGCGAGAGTGCCCACGCACGGCGACTGCCTTGAGATTCTTAGAGGCCATCACCGTGCCCATCCCGGTGCGCCCGTTTGCCCGGTTGGCGTAGTTGATCAACGCACCGAAGCGGACCCCCTCCTCGGCCGCCGGACCACACTGAAGAACCTGGATTCGTCCATCGCGCAGTTCCTCCCGGATGGCGTCCTCCACTTGGGCGGTGAACTGCCCCCAGAGGTGGTTGGCATCTCGCAGTTCGGCTGCTTCGTCATGTACCCACAGGAAGACGGGCTGCTCAGCCTTACCGTGGATCACAATCCCGTCGAAGCCGGCGGCCTTCAATTCAGCGGGCCAGAACCCCCCAGCCTGCGAGTCGCCGACGAGGCCAGTCACGGGCGACTTTGCCGTGGCGCATACCCTGGATTGGCCGGAGATAGGCGCGCCAGTCACGACACCGACCATCAGGCTAAGGGTGTTCTCCACCCCCAACGGGTCAGCGCCGGGAGGTGTGTGCTTGAGGAGATAATAGGCCCCCATCGCACTCCCCCCCATATACTGGCGGTAGAAGGAGTCGGCGGGCTTCTCCACTTCTAGTCTGCTCGTTGTAAGGTCAACGTGTAGGATCCTGCCGTGATACCCGTAAGACATAGGTCACCTCTCTGCTCGTGTGGATCGTGCTACATGCTACACAACACATAACGTTTGATGTGTGGGGTTGACTGCAAGAGATGCACCATTTCCACCCGCTACTACTGTGTTCCCGCTGGAATAGTCTCTGGAGTGCAGAGGCCCCTTCTAGGGCTGTCGACAGTGTGGCGAACTCCTCGCCGGTTGGGAGTTGTCCACTTTGTCCATTGCCGCCATTCACAACTGAGTTGTAAGGCCACGCCGCCCCGGCCCAATGTACGTCAGGGACGGTAGAAAGCCAAGGGGCGAATGCCGTCGCTCCGTGTTGCCGCAATACGTCCGGGAACAGCGAACGGCGCTCGTGTTTGAACTGGCTGTGGAAGGACTCTATTTCCGCATTGTCCTTGTCCTCTCGCAAGGCATACAACAGGCCGCACTCTGTCCTCCAGGAGCAACTTGCTCCGCCCAGGCATAGCCGGTGGGCAACGGATCCGGGTCACTATGAGAAAACATGCCCGCATACGTAACACCTAATTGGCGAAGGCCCTCTGTCACCCGCTGGGTGGCCAACAGAGCCGATCCGCATCTGTGGGCTCCCGCCCACGTCCCAACCATAAGCCATCCTACTCACGTGGTCGATGATGGAGGTCATATGAGCTTTCTGCCGAGCGTCGGCAAACCGAAGTTCGGTGGAATCCGTGCACATAACTTGAAAAGGCCCCATACCCTTCAATGGCGCTGCCAGATTGGCTCGCCCACCAAACGATTGGATCGTCTGGTGAATCCTGCTGGGCTTGGTACGACGGGCGCTGCGCGTGAGCCGCAAGTCCCACACCCCAAGGAGTCGCTTCAGGACCTTGTGATTCAGGTGATGACCGTACAACCGCCGCAACTCTATGGTCACGCGTCGCCAGCGATACTCGCGATGCTGATGGGTAATGGCTTCCAGGTCTGGTGGCAGATAGGCATGCTTCTCCTCGTAGCTCACCTTCTCATTGCAGTCATAGTAGCATATCCATCTGCCCAAGTCAACGGCCACCAACGCCGGCGGCAAACGTTGCATTTCGCACGCCGCCTCGACCGAGGCGACCTTCTGGTCAGTCGTTCTGATGTCCGTCCCAAGATGCTTTCCAGAAGGGCGATCTCCAGCTCTTTGCTGCCGAGCAACCGCTCCAATTCCGCGACGCCGCGTTGATAGTGGCCAACGGTCCCATGCTGGAGAAAGATCCCCGACCCCTTATTCAGAGATGTCTGCTTCCAGGCGGCAACCGTGTTGGGATGTACCCCACACGCTTTGCCAGCTGGCCTGATATCTTCTGGGCGCGCAACGCCTCCAAGACTACCTGGAGCTTCACTTTGGGTGGGTTCCCTTCGCCATCTCGCTTTGCTTAACTGGCAATCCTCATGATGCTACACTCGCCGCAGGAAGTCAACTTCTAAGAGCAACTCTTTGTCCGCACTCCCGGGATCAGCAGCGAGGTGTTATCAGGATGAGGTTTCAGTCACGATTATTGGCTATGAAGGCACAGATCCTTTCCAAACCCTCGCGCAACTGGCCCTCCTGGGTTGCTAGTGACACCCTTGCGTAGTTCTTCCCCACCTCGCCAAAGGTTCCGCCAGGTGCCACCGCCACTCTCTGTTCGCTGAGCAAGGCTTTGGCAAAGGCATAGGAGTCCAATCCTGTCGACGATATGTCCAAGAGGATGTAGAAAGCACCTTGTGGAATCGAAGTCAAGAGGTTACTCGACTCCAGAATCTGCACGGCTGTGTCTCTGCGCTTCTTATAGGATTGGCACATCTGTGCCACGCAATCTTGGGGACCGAGCAGAGCCGCCTCGGCTGCCTTCTGCGCAATACCACAGACACATGAGATCAGGGGCTCCTGAAGCTTGGTGATCACCTCCGCAATTTCTTTGGAGGCCGCAATGTACCCAACACGCCACCCTGTCATGGCGTAGGTCTTGGAGAAGCTGAAGCAAGTGATCACCCGGCCATCATGGTTCAGCTTAGCAGGGCTGGTATGCTCGCCCTCGAAGATGATGTGTTCGTAGACTTCGTCGGATAAGAGATAAAGGTCGTGTCGGTATGCAAAATCGAGCAGAGCTTCGATCGTCCGCCTCGGGAAGACCGCTCCCGTCGGGTTGGAGGGCGAGTTGATCAGGAGCATTTTCGTACGTTCCGTCACGAGTTCCTCCAACGCTGACAGATCGGGCAGGAAGCCCCTGTACGGATCCAAGGGGTACTTTCGAGGGACACCGCCTATGAGCATGACGGCTGATTCGTAGTTGGGCCAACCCGGATCGGGAATCAAAACCTCATCGCCCGCTTCAACGGTCACCATTGTCGCACTGGTCATCCCGCCGACACCGCCGAGCGTCACCACAACGTTCTGCGTCGATACATCAATGCCGTTCTCGGTGCGGAGTTTCTCCACCAAGGCCTCACGCAGTGAAAGGATGCCAGCGTTTGGGGTATATTTCGTGAAGCCTTCCGTCGCCGCCTTAGTAGCGGCGTCCACAATATGCTGCGGGGTATCAAAGTCGGGCTCTCCTACCTCCAGGTGTATGACGTGTGCCACGGTAGCGGCCAGCTTCATGATCTCCCTGATGCCCGAACGGGGCATAGTTCTCGGGTTATCTGCCAATGGTTTCATCCTGCGATCCTCGCCTCAAAATCTGACGACGTTGACATCTCACCCTCTTTGGTCCATATACATCCCTCGCGGAGGCGCCCATGCAATCCACCGCCATTCTCTACATGCTCTGTTGAGTTGCCAATGGAAAGCACTGGCCCGCTGGCTGGGGGCGCCCAACACGGTTCGCGAACGCTGGACGCCCTGAGGGCGCGTATGCTACCGGTGCATGACCACTCCTTCGATTGGCCTCCTTTAGGCGATCTCGTCCTTCAACCCAAACAAGAAGGCTGTCGCAAACACCGTGTATCACCTGAGGGCCGGCTGTTGCTGGGACGGTTTGCGGTGCTCGCTCGCGAATTGTTGCCTCCCACAACGGACCCAAGCCGCAAGCGCCGCCTGCGCACGACTTGCATAACACCCTGAGCATGCGGCATCGATTGCCCTTGCGCTTGATAGACAATCCTGATCTTCCCCCGAAAAAGTGGATATCAAGATAAGCGAATTCACGGTACAATGTCATGAGGGGGGAAGTTATGACAGAGGTAAGAAGGCAATACACCCGTGAATTCAGGGTGGAAGCAGTTCGGCTGCTGGAGACAAGCGGCAAGTCCGCCTCGCGGATTGAGCAGGAGTTGGGGATTGGCAGAGGGTGTCTTGGGCGATGGAGGAAGCGGCTGGTCGCAGATGGTGAGGATGCCTTTCCCGGCCAGGGTCGTCTCACACCAGATGGGGAACGGTTGAGGCAGTTGGAGCGCGAGAACGAGATCCTGCGCCAGGAGCGGGATATCCTAAAAAAAGCAGTGGTCATCTTCTCGCGTCCAAGCAAATGAGGTTTCAATTCATGGAGGACCAGCGGGGCCGCTTCCCGGTAACCCGCATGTGCAGGGTGTTGGGTGTGTCGCCCAGCGGCTACTACGCTTGGCGCGGACGCCCACCCAGCGCGCGGGAGATGGCCAACCAAGACTTGATGGAGAAGATCGAGGCGGTCTACAACGACAATCAGAAAACCTATGGCAGTCCCCGCGTCTATCACGAGCTCCGGGCTGGGAGTGTAGCCTGCAGTGAGAACCGAGTGGCCCGCCTGATGCGGCTGTGCAACCTGAGGGCCAAGCAGGTCAGGCGGTACAGAGGCACGACCAAGCGTGACAAGACGCATCCTGTGGCCCCCAACTTGCTGAAACGGGACTTCACCGCCGATGAGCCGGATCGCAAGTGGTTGTCCGACATCACCTACATCCCGACCGAGGAAGGGTGGCTCTACTTGGCTGTTATTCTGGACCTGTGCACCCGTGGGATCGTCGGCTGGGCGATGTCTGATCGCATGACTGCCGACTTGACCTTGAATGCCCTGAAACTGGCCCTCGAGCGACGTCAACCAGAGGCGGGCCTCATCCTCCATTCGGATCGAGGCAGCCAGTACACCGACCATACCTATCAAGCTCTGTTGGACGCTCACGGCATTCGGTCCAGCATGAACAGCGTGGGCAGCTGGTACGACAACGCACCTATGGAGAGCTTCATCGGAACGCTCAAAACCGAACTAGTCTATCACCGCCGGTACCGGACCCATGATGAGGCCAGGGCCGATCTGTTCTTCTACATCGAAGCGTTCTACAATCGACGGAGACGACACTCATCCTTGGGCTACCTCAGCCCGGACGCCTATTATCAACAGTGTGAATCTCGCTTATCTCCCTGTCCATGAAACCAGGGGAAGCTCTCTATTGTGGCGGAGACATGCCAGCGCAGTCTCGCTTGAGGCATCGGTACGTAGGA
>CAZOBP010000121.1:0-8705 GCA_964577995.1 uncultured Anaerolineales bacterium | reverse complement strand
GAGTTGAGATAGAAGAGAGTTGCACGACCTGCTGCGCAGACCCAGGCACTGCCTTGACCTCCTCTTGACACACAGACAAAACGGTGATATAATGTTGGTATGGGTCATTGTCTCCACAGTGGGAAAGCCCTGTGGCCCCAGGCTCTGTTTGCTTTGAATCTAACGATGGGGTTTGCGCGCGGGGTAGCATACGCACAAGGTCGAAGAGCCGGGCTGTCCGTACGTGAGCCCTCTCGCATACCTGTTCCGCACAAGCCACCCTCGTGGCAGCTATCAGCCTCCTACCAGACGTGCCTTGGAGTCCGGTCCCTGATCGCGGCAACGCGGGCCAGATTGCCACTTCTCTGAGACGTGAACCATGCTCTGCCATGGGCGGTCCAGCAAGCCCACGAAGAACTGCAAGACGACGCTGGTATGTATCGAGTCTCGCTGCAGAGGTCGTGAGACTGGTATCGTGTGTATTGGTTTGTCTTCCGAAATACTTGGAACCCTGGCTAGGGATGGAGGGAGGTGAGAGCGACTAGAAAGAGAGCGGCGCACCGTTGCTACGGAGTGCCCGGATTGGTGGGCGTTATGGAGGGAAGGAGTACAGAAGTGAGAAGGTTGAGATCGTTACCTGCACAGGCGTTGGTGGTTACCCTGGTGTTGATGCTGATGGCTAGTGCGTGCGGCACGCCCGCACCTCCGCCGCCGGCCGCGGACACACCGGCCCCGGGGGTGACTCCCGAGGCGACGACACCGGCGGAGCCGCCTGCCGCTGAGGGTCCCCAGTATGGGGGCACTATGATCCTCACGTATGAGAACGACATCGCAACTCTGGACCCTGCCATCGGCTACGATTGGGACAACTGGGGCATGGAGAAGTGGATCTATGACGCCCTGCTGGACTACGACGTGGACATGAACATGATTCCCCACATTGCCGAGATGCCTGAGGTGAGCGCTGACGGCACTGTCTTCACCTTCACGCTCCGCGATGGTGTCAAGTTCCACAACGGCCGCGAGCTCACCGCAGATGATGTAGCGTACACCATAACGCGCGTGATCGATCCCGAGACCATGAGTCCTGGTCAGAGCTTCTACTTCACCATCAAGGGGTCTGAGGAATTCGCCAATGGTGAGGCCGACTCGGTCGAAGGCATCGAGGTCGTCGATGAGCATACTATTCGCTTCACCCTAACCCAACCTGATGCCAGTTTCCTCAACGTGATTGCCTTGAACTTCTCGTTCATCGTACCCAAGGAAGAGGTTGAGAAATGGGGCGAGGAGTTCGGCCGTCACCCTATGGGTACAGGCCCCTTTGTCTTTCAGGAGTGGGTACCTGGACAGAGCTTGAAGTTCTCGCGGCATGAGGAGTACTTCCTTCCCGAACTACCCTATCTGGACGGCGTCGAGGTACAAGTCGGCGTGAGTCCTGAGGTTGCCCTGCTCAAGCTAGAGAAGGGCGAGGTAGACTACTTGGGCGATGGCATCCCGCCTGGCGAGTTCGTGCGTCTCATGGAGGACCCCGCGTGGGAGGATCGGATCGTGCACGAAGTGCGGGTCCACACCGGGTACATCGCCTTGAATACGCAGCTAGCTCCCTTTGATGATGTTCGAGTGCGCCGTGCGATGAACATGGCCATCGATAAGGCGCGGATCGTGCAGTTGCTCAATGGCCGTGGCATACCTGCCGTTGGGATGCTGCCCCCCTTGATGCCGGGCTACGATCCGGACGTCAAAGGCTACGACTACGACCCCGAGGGAGCCAAGGCTTTGCTTGCCGAGGCGGGCTATCCTGACGGGTTCAGCACGTTCATCGAGTGCATCTCGGTGGACCCGGAGCCCAAGCTGTGCGAATCCATCCAGAACGATCTCAAGCAGATCGGAATCGATCTTGAGGTCCGAACTCTGTCCCCCAGCACCGTGATCGACGACGCTGGCACTCCTGGCAAAGTACCGATGGTCTGGTCCGGGGGCCTGGCATGGATTCAAGACTACCCGCACCCCTCCGACTTCTATGGGCCTATCCTGGGCTGTGATTCAGCCGTCCAGGGGGGATGGAACTGGCCCATGTACTGCAACCCAGAACTGGATGCCCGGGAGTTAGCGGCTCGGGGCATGAGTGACTGGGATGCGAGCATGGAAGAGTATCAGGAGATCTTCCAGATCCTGTTGGACGATGCGGTGTGGGTACCCGTCTTGCACCAGGAGGACTACAACGCCCACTCTGATGCCCTGCACGGTGTCGTGAGGGATTTCTTACACCCAGTGCACGACATCCGGGCATACGAGCTCTGGAAATCGGACTAGGCTAGAGCCGGATTGACCCGGAATGCGAACTCACACAGACGCTAGTGAGCAGCCGGTCCGCATCTTCGAGCTCGCGGACCGGCTGCCGGAGCACCACAGTCAACTATCCTTAGTCTGGCGGCGTTTGAAGCGTGATCGACTGGCGCTTCTCGGTGCTGCCATCGTACTGCTATTGATCCTGGTCGCGATCTTTGCAGATAAGCTGGCACCTCACGATCCCGCCGAGCCGTTGGAGCATGGGCTCACAGCCCAGGGAATGCCTGTACCCAGCACGCTGCCTCAAACGTCTCGGTTCATTCTAGGCACCGACTCCAGCGGGCGCGATCTACTCAGTCGCATTCTTTTCGGTGCGCGGGTCTCCCTCACCGTCGGTGTGATGGCCAATGGGCTCGCGGTGACCATAGGGGTTGTGCTCGGCAGCGTTGGCGGCTACTTCCGGGGCTGGTTGGGGTCGCTCGTGATGCGCTTCACCGACATGATGATGGCGTTTCCCAGCTTGCTGCTCGCCATCGCGCTGGTGGCGGTGCTCAAGCCTAGCTTGTGGGTCATTGTGCTGGTCATCGGGCTCGTGCAGTGGACCGGGATCGCGCGCGTGGTGCACGGAGAGGTTCTCTCCCTCCGCGAGCGCGAGTTTGTCACTGCTGCCGTGTGTGCAGGGGCTTCGTCAGGTCGAATCTTGTTCCGCCACATCCTGCCTCATCTGATTCCCACAGCTATCGTGTGGGGCACGCTGGGCATCGCCACCAACGTCATGTTGGAGGCTTCGTTGAGCTACCTGGGCATTGGGGTACAACCCCCGACCCCAACTTGGGGAGGGATGATCCAGCAGGCTCAGTATTACTACCGCAGCGCACCCTGGCTCATGATCTTTCCAGGGCTGGCCATTATGGTGACCGTGCTGAGTTTCAATCTGCTCGGCGACGGCTTGCGCGACGCCCTAGATCCGTACCAGCGACGCTGATCTTGAAGAAGGGTTGACCATGGGTGGTTACCTGGTTCGTCGTCTCTTGATGATGCTACCGGTAGTGTTCGGCATCTCTCTCATCACGTTCTCGCTGACATACTTGCTCCCGGCCGATCCCGCCCGGATGTTTGCGGGCCCCAACGCATCCGTGGAAACGGTCAACAGCATCCGTCACCAGCTCGGGCTAGATCAGCCCTTCTACGAGCAGTACTTGAGCTACGTGTGGCGTGCAGCCCATGGGGACTTTGGTTACTCCTATCACTTCAAGATGCCGGTGTGGGATGCCATTCTGTCGCGGGTGCCCTACACGCTGCAACTCACCTTTGCGGGTATCCTGGTCGAGTTGTTGGTGGGGATCCCCGTCGGTACCCTGTCCGCGCTCAAGCAGTACTCCTGGGTTGACCGGCTCAGCACTCTCTTCACCCTGTTTGCCGTGTCCGCGCCTCCCTTCTGGCTGGGTCTCTTGTCCCTATACTTCCTGGGCTTCAGACTGCCCATCTTCCCGCTAGGTGGCGCTGGCAGCTTGCACCATCTGATCTTGCCCGCACTCTGTGCAGGGGCCGGGGGTGCTGCCTGGTACGCCCGCATGATGCGCTCCAGCACGTTGGACGTGGTGCACGCTGATTATGTGCGTACAGCCCGGGCCAAAGGGTTGCGTGAACGAATCGTGGTGTACCGCCATGTCCTCCGCAATGCCATCATGCCTATCGTGACCATGACGGGCATGGACATCCCCTGGTTCCTGAGCGGGGTAGTCCTGATCGAGATGGTCTTCGGATGGCCGGGTGTAGGAAAACTGGCGGTGGATGCCATTCATAACGTGGATATCCCCTTGATCTCGGGTACGGTTGTGTTCGCAGCGATAGTGGTTGTTGTTGCCAACGTGATCACCGATCTGACCTATGCGGTGATTGATCCACGCATCCGCTATCAGTGATCGTCGCCTGCGCGAATCCTCTGGAGCAGATACCCTCAAGGCGAGAAGGGCCGCCTCCGTGCGAGAGCGGCCCTTCTGCGATCCTCTGGCTGACCCGGCGGATGGAACAAGGGATGGTGGAGATTGCCTGCTCTTTGAGTGGTTTCACGGTTCGGCTCGATGCTCGGTCACGTCTGTAGGTCATCGGACTGTACATGAGGAGGTGAGAATGCTCGAGGATTTGGTGCGAACGTGCAGGAGCTATCGGCGTTTCTACGAGGACCATGCAGTTGAAGAACAGACGCTGAGGGAATTGGTAGACTTGGCGAGACTCGGGGCCTCCGGCCACAACCTCCAGCCCTTCAAGTACATGTTGTCGTGGAAGCCTGAGCGGAATGCATTGATCTTTCCCCATCTGACCTGGGCTGCCTATCTCAAGGACTGGCCTGGCCCACCAGAGGGAGAAAGGCCGTCGGCGTACATCGTGGCGCTTGGTGATACGGACATCAGGAAGTCCTTCTCCTTCGATCAGGGCATCTCGGCTCAGAACATCCTGCTGGGCGCCAGGGAGAAGGGCCTCGGTGGCTGCATTCTCGCGGCCATACAGAGAGACCGACTCCGCATGGCGCTGCAAGTGCCTGACCGCTATGAGATACTGTTCGTCCTGGCCCTCGGCAAGCCCAAGGAGAAGGTAGTGATCGAGGTGCTCGAGCCTGGAGGGGACGTACGGTATTGGCGGGACGCGGATGGGGTGCACCACGTGCCCAAACGTACTCTGGAGGAGACTATCATTGGCTAGGGCCGGGCCGTATCGGGGCTCGGCGTGAGCAGCTCGATGCTGTGCGGCGACATCGCGAAGCGGTTTCCAGTATACTTCGGGGGGGCATGACGCGCCCCCCCTTCGTGTTACCTGGGGGCAGGCAGGGGGTGCGGCGCTAGCGTAGTCTGGATTCCGAGGGCGCTCCTTGAGCCGGCAGCCGCGGGGAGACACGTCCTTGGAGAATGCCCTGCTGACTTTGGCCAGCTTACAGGAGGGATCGGACCCGCGGCCAACGGCACCCGTATGGTTTGGGACATTCTTGCGTCTAATATGGTGAGAGAGGGCAGTACAGTCACGTGACGGACGAGGTTTCACTGCTCGAGCGGGCGAAGGCGTATGACGAGAAGGCCCTGACTGAGTTGTACGACCGATACGCGCCCAGGATGTACGCATACATCTACCGCCGGGTGGGCGATGCAAGGCTGGCGGAGGATCTAACAGGTGAGCTCTTCCTGCGTGTCCTGCGTTCCATCGGCAACGAGCAGGCCTGGCGTGAGTCTTTCAGGGCCTGGCTGTATCGGATCGCCCACAACCTGGTCGTGGATCACTATCGTCGCCTTCCGCCGACACCAGACACTAACCTGGATGCTTCGATGGAGGGGACAACTGGCGATCCGGTCGCGGTCGTGGAGAGCAGATACGCTACGGAGCGACTGCGGACGGCCACTCGGCGTTTGACACCGGAACAGCAGGAAGTGCTGACCCTTCGCTTCGGTGAAGGGCTGACGGCGGCTGAGGCCGGGCGCGTGATGAACAAGACCACAGGGGCGGTTGAAGCGTTGCAGCACAGGGCACTTGCATCGTTACGACGCATCCTGGGGGGAGAGGAACTGTGAGCGACAAGAGGTCCGAGCATCTGGAACAGGAACTGAAGGCACTCTACTCTGAGGTGCCTGCTCCACCGACAGGGTTGACGAGGGGGCGCGACAGGATGCTCGCCGAAGCTGCCGAACTCAGGTCGCGGCCGGCTTACGTGCCTTTCTCAGCCGCCGGGGCGCATGGCGGAGCGAAATCTATAAGGAGACGCAAGATGAACGTGATGTTGGCTTACAAGGTACTGGCTTTCGTGATGGCGGTTGCCTTGGCTGTGACCGGCGTGGGAGGGGGTGTGGTTCTTGCCGAAGATACTTTGCCGGGCGACCTTCTCTATCCTGTGAAACTGCTTTCTGAGGATGCCAGGCTGGCGCTTACCCAGGACCCGGCTGACAGAGCGGCGTTGGTGATGGCCTTCGTGGCTGAGCGAGTCGAGGAGATGGAGAGGCTCGCGCAGAGGGGCGAGGAGATCCCCGCCGCCACGGTAACCCTCATGACGCGGCAGATGGAGCAGGTCATGGTGGAAATCGCCCGGTCTCGGCCGGAAGAGGCGCCTGCGCTCCTGGAACGGGTGATGGAGAATGCGCGGGTTCATCAGCAAGTGCTGGAGCAAGCTGGAGTAGGAGGCGGGGAAAAGACGCAGGCCAGGCTCCTGGAGGCCTGCCAAGAGATGGAGCGCATTCGAGAGAGCGCTGAGAACGACCCGACGTACCTGGAATACCAGAACCAGCATCGGTACGAGGGCACACCCGGTCCTCGCGAGGAGGCGTCACCGCAGCCTTCAGGCGAGGGGCAGCAGACCCAAGAGCAGTCCCCGCACAGCTATGTAGGGACACCGGGGCCGCACGGCGAGGCCTCGCCGGAGCCGGCAGAGGACCCACAGCGCAATCAGAATCAGGAGGAGCATCAAGAGCGGTACGAGGGTACGCCTGGTCCCCATGGGGAAGCCTCGCCCACACCCACCGAGACGGTGTCTTCAGATACGGATGAGACGACCGGACCCGCGAGCGATCCGGAGCGCGCCGGGGAAGAGGAGCAGCATCGCGACGAGGGCGATCCGGATCCCCAGAATGAGGGGCAAGGCTCTCCAACCGAAATGCCGAAGGCGACCACTGTTCCGAAAGGCGGTGGGACGCCCAACCACGGTCACTGAGTTCGCGGTCAGTATCGGGATTGTCAACGGCCCCTCCGTTTTCAGAGCGGAGGGGCCGTTCTCCTTGAGGCCATGATGGAGTCCCGCGTGACTGGTCGACGTGGCGCGGCGACCCCATCGGGAGTGTCCACCATCCGCCGAGGGGCTCGGGTTCGGGCAGGCTGACCTGCTACCATGGATCTGTGGGTTGAGGCTCGACATCCTTGTCTGCTCATGCTACAATGGCTAGGCCCTGAGGCGTCCGACGGGCCTCACGGATGCCCAAGACGTCGCGGCAAACGATGCCTGGAGGTGGCTGTGGCGGGGAAGCGAGTATTGTGGACTTCCGTGCTGGTGTGGGTTCTGCTGGTGACAGTGGCGTGTGTACCTCAGTGGCTTTGCGGGTGGCTGCCCTTCGGTCTTGGGGGTGGTTGCAGAGTGGTCCTCGACGAGGATACGCTGAGCCGGTTGCGACTCACCATGAACTCCTCGGTGGAGATGCAGCCGGGAGAGACGCATGAGTTCTCGCTAGGTGTGGTGGAGTGCTGCTACGTCTTCGAGACGGTAGATGCCTGCGCCACGTGGTCGGTAGAGCCATCTGAGGGTGCCAGCATCGATGCCGAGACGGGCCTCTTCACCGTGGAACCGGGAACGCCTAGCGGGGAGGTCTATACGGTTACCGCCGATATCGAGAATGGGCGGCGGTTGGTGTCCGTCGAGGTCTATGTCTACACACCGGAAGCCAACCCCCTGGTCGGCCTCTGGAGGGAGGAGGCCCAGTTGGCCTGCGATACCTACGAGGATGAGGTACCGGAGGAGCGTATCCGGGAGCTGCGGTTCGATGCTGATGGCACCTTAAGCGTGACCTGGATGCCCTTCGAGATCTACAGAGACTACTGGGGGAGTTACCAGTTCGACTCCGAGCAGGGGTCCCTGCATCTGGACATCGAAGGCGGCAATTACGTCCCGGAGGACGTGGATGGGAGCGGATCTTTCCTGATCGATGACCAGGGGCGGCTGGTTCTCAGGGACATGTGGCTCGGCGCCCCGTATGGGGGGTCAGGCGTGGCGCACTGTGGTCACCGCTTCACCAGATGACGGGCCTTGACAGGTGCCGTGCCTGCTAGCAGAGTTCGCTGGTCTTGGTGAAGGCTATTCTCACTTCCAGGGCACCCATGATCCCCAGGATCTCCACAGGCTCGTCTTCTGGGGGGAGATACTCCGAGAAGTTGCTGTCAGTGGGCCTGAGGAAGTACTCACCGTTCTCCCTGTCCAAGTCCAGTGTCACGTTGCGCTCCCTGGGGTGGATCGTGATCCGGCTCAGAACCAGCATCTCAGCGCAGGAGTTGCTGACCTCCAGAACACCTCCGTTGCAGTTGTTGACCGAGATCTGGAGGCACTCCATCTCTGGTTCCACCTGGAGATCGAGGATGGCAGTCTTGCCGAAACAGCCCCCCATGGGGGCGGGTCCCCAGTACTCGATGCACCCCGGTGCGGGGCTGTCCTCCTTCACGAGGCATCCCGTCAGCAGCACGGACACTAGCAGGACGGGGATCAGCAGTTGATCGGCTCTTGCAGAAGCTGTCATCTCCAAGCATACCTCCACGCGTGACATCGGCTGGGGCGGCGAAGGCTTCATTCGCCGCCGAAGTGTAGCACGAGCGGAGCGCGTACGCCAGGTGCCGTGCTGCCCCCGCACTATGCGGTCGTGCACTCCCTGACCCGGGACGTCGGGTATGGCGACGGCATGGCCGGGCAAGTACCTGTG
>CAZOBP010000120.1:0-8755 GCA_964577995.1 uncultured Anaerolineales bacterium | reverse complement strand
CCACAGCAAAGGCTCAAGTAGTCACGCCACATGAAGCGAGACGAGTTCGTCAAGAAAGTCGCCGCGATGTGCGGCCCGACAGAGGCGGAAGCAGTTCATCAACTAGCCAAGCTACCTCCAAAGCAGCGCTACAGGGCAGCGCAGAAGATGGGCCAGGCCGCGGCCGACTACGGTCTCATGGAGTTCCTCTCGTCCTTGCTCGACGAAGACCTGATCGACGACGTGTCAGCCGTCTTGGAGAGAGACAGCAGCCATGATGACGGTGAGGAACTGCTGAAACGTCTGTGGGCCCGTCTGCTCCTTTTGCTCAGCCCAGAGGCCAAAGATGTGCTATACGCCCACAACCAACTGCGGCTGATGTTGGACAGCAGAGTGCAGCGAGCACCTGCGGACTCCACAGGTAGCGTAGACAGGGCCTATCAGAGCGCCCTCAACAACGCGCGAGCGGTGCTGGCTACCACTGAAGACGTGGAAGACGATACCGCCATCACCGCCTGATCGCCCTCAGCACCAAACACTTCCCGATTCACAGGGCACCGTCTATCAGTCCCTACGCGTCGAAGAGCGGGAGTCAGAGACCAGGCTCTTCGACCATAGCCGAAGTTCATCTCGCACTCTCGCTCGCACGCCGTCAGGCGTCCCGGGCTACGGGTCGAGGCTACAGACTGCCTAACCGACGCGCGCTCGTTGCCGATCACGGATGGTCCGTTTCCGCCAGCAGCTAGCAGGAGACAAAGGAGGTTTCGATGACCGTCAAGATCGTGACCGACAGCACCTGTGATCTACCCCAGGATGTGCTCGAGAAGTACCGAATCAAGGTCATCCCACTCTACGTCAACTTCGGCCTCCAGAGTTACCTCGATGGCGTCGAACTGTCACGCCAGGAGTTCTACGAGATGCTGCCCCGTAGCGACACGTTCCCCACCACAGCGGTACCGGGGCTGCCTGCCTTCTCCAAAGTCTACGAAGACTTGGCGGCCCAGGGAGCCGACCAGGTCGTCTCCATCCATATCGCTAGCACCCTCAGCGCCACCTGTGACGTAGCTCGCAAGGCAGCCGAGCAGACAGACTCCATCCCCGTGACCGTCTTCGACGCCGGACAGGTGACTGTGGGAACGGGCCTCGCGGCCATCGCTGCGGCAGAGGCAGCGCGAGAAGGGAAGTCCGTGAGCGACATCGTATCGCTTCTGAAGGACATGGCGCCTCGCATCCATTCCTACGCGGCCTTGGACACCGTACGATTCTTGAGGCGTAGTGGCAGACTCACAGCCATCCAGTATGGGCTCAGCACCATCCTGGGCATCAAGCCGCTGATCATGATGCACAACGGCGAGCTGGGCAGTGAGCGGGTTCGGACTCGCACGGGCTGCATCGCGCGCATGATCGAGTTGGTGACCGACCTCGGCCTCCTCGAGCAACTGGCGCTTGTGCACACCAACGCCCCCCAGAGGGCTGAGGAACTCTACCAACAGACACGCCACCTCTTCCCCTCAGACGAGACCCCTTTGTCCGTGGAGGTGACGCCGATTATCGGCGCCCACGTTGGACCCAACGCAGTAGGTTTGGTCGCCGTGGCCAAACGAGCTTAGCTTCCGCCCGATGGCAACAGGAGGATACGATGGCTTTCTGGCAGTTGTACGGTAGCGTGATCCTCTTCATCTTCGCCTTTATGACCTGCCTCTGGATAGCCAGTCTGATCTTGCGAAACTCCAGCATCGTTGACCCTATGTGGGGCACGGGACTGGTGCTCGCCAACTGGTTCTCTTTCCTCATCACACCCCAGGGCTACCCGGCTCGAAAGGTACTGATCAGCATCCTGGTGACTATCTGGGGGCTGCGACTCACCATCCACCTACTGCGGCGCAACTGGGGCAAGGGAGAAGACTATCGCTACCGGGAATGGCGAGAACAGGCCGGCGCCAAATGGTGGTGGTTCAGCTACTTCAAAGTGTTCTTGATCCAGGGCGCCGTGATGTGCGTCCTGGCAGCGCCCTTCCTGGCCGCGCACAATAGCCCTAGCCCGGCCACGTTCACCCTGATCGATCTGCTGGCCGTGCCCTTGTGGGGCCTCGGCTTCTTCTTCGAGAGCGTGGGCGACTGGCAGTTGTCGCGCTTTCTCGCCAACCCAGCAAACAAGGGAAAGCTCCTGAGCACCGGGCTCTGGCGCTACACCCGTCATCCCAACTACTTCGGCGAATCCATCATGTGGTGGGGTCACTATCTCGTGGCCCTGTCCGTGCCCAACGGTATGTTCGCCATCATCAGCCCCCTACTCATCACCTTCCTGCTGCTGCGGGTCTCCGGGGTGACGCTGCTGGAGAAGACGATGAAGGAAACCACCCCCGGCTATCGCGAATACGTGGAGTCCACGAGTGCTTTCGTGCCCTGGTTCCCGAGGAAGAATCCCCAGTGACTGCCCAGCATCCAGCTCGTGCACAGCCGCTCTACCAGCGTCAGTCATGGTTCTTGTCGCGCACCATCTGTTCGACAATCCGAAAGGGGTGATCTGAAGATGGGTATACTTGGTATTTTCAAGATCTTGGCTGCTTTGCTCACCGTGGCAACAGGGCTGTTGGCGTTTGTCCGCCCCTTGGCGGTCCTTGGCTTCACGGGCTTGGGTGCTCCGGGCCCGCGCGGTGTCACCGAAATCCGTGCTGTCCTGGGCGGTGCCTTCATTGCATTGGGGGCGGCGCCGCTGCTCCTACGCACGCCAGAGACGTTACGCATGTTGGGTATCGTCTACCTGGTCATCGGCACCACGAGGATCGTGGGGCTGATCCTGGACAAGTCGGTCGAACGTTCGAACGTCATCAGCCTGGCCGTGGAGATCCTCTTCGCCGTCATCCTGATTCCCTGACGCGCGGCTGTTCTTGCACAGACTGGCCAACGTGACCAAGTCGAAGCTGCTCTTGCTCTTCTCACAGACTTGGGCCAGTATGGAGATGTGGTAACGAAGCACGCCCCACCGACATTCCACGGCAGGAGGGGTTGTGCACGGAAAGGAGAGTACACACCATGAGACTGGCTAGGATTGTGGCTCTGCTCGGGGCCCTGATTATGGGAAGCGTCCTCATCTACGGCTTCACGGTGGGGGACTTCACCGGAGAAGGCGCGCAACTGCTCGCCATGCCCTGGGGTATCGTATCGCTGGTGGACGTGTACACCATGTTCACCCTCTTCTCCGTGTGGGTCGTATATCGCGAGAGGTCAGTGGTCAGGTCTGCCATCTGGGTCTTCTTGATCATGGTACTGGGGGCCTTCGTTTGTAGTCTATACTCCCTCATCGCCTTGCAGACCAGCAACGGCGATTGGAGGCGCTTCTGGTTGGGCCACAGGTGGCAAGAGCGAGCGACGTGAGCCGCTGTGGCGTCCGCTCTGCAGGGCCGGTGGCTCATCTGCTCCAGACCCTGATCTCCGGCCCAATACGCGCGTCCTCGAGAGCGACCCATCAATACGGAGGTGCATGACCGTGCCCAGGAATCGACTGATTCTGGTATTCTTGTTCGTCTTCGTAGACCTCCTGGGCTATAGCCTGTTCCTGCCCCTGCTGCCCTTCTACGCAGCCAACCTGGGCGCCAGTGCACTCGTGGTGGGCCTGCTCATCGCCTCCAACGCCTTCGCCCAACTGCTAGCGACCCCCGTCATCGGCCGGCTCTCCGATCGATTCGGCAGGCGTCCCCTACTCATCTTCAGCATCTGCGGCACCCTGCTCAGCTTCCTGGTCCTCGGTCTCGTCGAGCCCCTGGGCGCCTGGCTAGCCACCCTCGGCCCCAACCATCTGGGCCTGGGTTCCGCTACCCTGGTCATGCTCTTCGTGAGCCGCATTCTGGACGGCCTTTTCGGCGGGGACGTGTCGCTGGCCCGCGCGTACATCACTGACATCACGGACGAGACCAACCGGGCCAGGGGCCTGGGGATGATCGGAGCCGCCTTCGGACTGGGCTTCATCATCGGTCCGGCCATAGGCGGCAGCCTCGCCAATTGGCCGTATGCAACCTCGGCCTTCGCCGCCGTGGGCCTGTCGCGCTACGCAGTTCCGGCCTTCGCCGCAGCGCTCTTGTCGGCGCTCAACCTACTGGCCGTCCTCCTCTGGCTTCCCGAGTCACTGCCGCCGGCGGAACGGGCCCGTCTCGCTCAGAGTCCTCGTGCTGCCTTCACGGCCCGATGCCTGTGGGAGTGCCTCACGCGCCCCCTGTTCGGCACGTTGATCCGTGTGCGCCTGCTCTACATGCTGGCTTTCACGCTCTTCACAGCCAACTTCGCATTGTGGGCGCAGTACAGCCTGGGCTTGAGCGACCAGACCACCAGCTACGTCCTGACCTACGTCGGCGTCCTCGTCGTGCTGGTACAGGGTGCGGCCATCGGGAAGCTTACCGCTTTGTTCACCGAGAGCCGCCTCATCTTCAGCGGACTAGTCTTGCTGGTTGTCGCGCTGTTTGCGTGGGCCTTCGTGCCCAACCTGGCCCTGCTGGTGTTGGTGATCACTCCGCTGCCGCTGGCGGGAGGCGTCCTCAACACAGTGACCAACAGCTCGATCACGAAGTCGGTGTACCCCGAGGAGGTGGGAGGGGCGCTTGGCCTCTCGGCCTCTCTGGACAGTCTGGCCCGCGTTATCGCCCCTGCGATGGCGGGCTTGTTCTTACAGCGAATGGGATCGTCGTCGCTAGGGCTGCTCGGTGCTCTTCTGGCGATGCTGGCGTTGCTGTACGTCTGGTGGCGACTGCTGCTGCATCCCGTGGCAGCCCTCCGGGACCGCAACCAAGACGAGATCACCCCTCCGGCGCGGAACTGACGGGCTCGGAGCATGGTGCCATGGCCCGACTCAAACCGGACAACCTGCACGTGACCTTCGCCGACCAGACCACGGCTCAAGGCCCGGTAGTCCCAAGACGCTACACGCTCACACACTCCGACGTCACGGGCGATCTGTTCCTGACCATCGGACCGGAATACGACCGCAAGCAGGTATCGGGATGGTACACCAGGCTCATGCGCGATGAAGTTCTGGCTGAGTGGCTCGAAGGGGACCGAGGTCCCGCGCTGCACGTGCACTGTCACGTGAGTGGTGGACTGGTGTTTGGGCCATCGAGATTCAGATTCGATATCTTCCAGCGGGAGTTGCCCCTGGTTCTGGAGGCGATCCGTTACGGCGACAGCACGCTGTTCGAGAACCATCCGAACCTGGATCAGGCAGCAATCCTGGTCCACTTCCACGCCAGGGAGCCACGCTACGACCGCGTCGAGGACTGGGGAACACCAATGCATTTCGACGTATCTCCTCCTTCCGCCACTGGACCGGCGAACGGAACAACCGATTGACCCGGCCATGGCTGGCTGATCGTGCCTTCACAAGTCCCTCAGAGCGAAACGGGCCGTGATCAGCATAACGTGGTAATATCAGGGCGATCATTGGACTCACCAGGCTACCGCCGCCAACAACCGGAGGAGGTTCTCCAAGATGAAACTGGATGACGTATCAACATACATGGAGGAGGCGGGCATCCCCGGACGAGATGCCTACGACTTGCCCTCGAGCGACAAGCGCTTCCCCGATGATGGCCACTACCGAATCGAGATCTCGGGTGTGGAAGGGCCCAAGGTCCTCGAGGCGCTGATCGATGAGAGACGCAAGTTCGATGTGCCCGTTCACAGGCTCATCTCCCTCGTCCAGGGAGGGATCCTCTTCGACAACACAGAGCTCAGAGACTTCGCACAGATGGCCGCTGACGAAAGGATGGAAGTGGTGGCCGTTCCCGGTCCCCGCAACGGATGGGACATAGGCCGGCAATACTCCTCCTCGGAAGGCATGCGCGCCGGGATGCACCATCGGGGTTCCGACGAGCTGCGCAAGGTGATCGCAGACATGATGCGTATGTATGATGCAGGCATCAGAGGCTTCATGCTGGTCGACGAGGGGCTGCTTTGGCTAGTGGGCAGGATGCAGCAGCAAGGCAACTTCCCGTCAGACGTGGCAATCAAGATCTCCGTGTGGACATCCCATAGCTCGGCGGCCGGCGGCAGACTGCTGGAGGAATTGGGGGCCAGTTCATTCAATCCACCAGGCGACCTGACGCTGCCACAACTGGCCTCCATCAGAAGCGCAGTGAGCATCCCCTTGGACTTCTACATCTACACGTCTATCTCCTTCGGGGGCTTCAACAGGTTCTACGACGCCCCGGAGGTGGCTAGAGTGTGCGCGCCCTGCTACTTCAAGTTCGAGCCGGGGCCGGCTCTATCGGCGGGAGGTGGACAGAGCCTCTACCAACCCTGGGTCAGGGACGAAGAGCATATCCATCTGGTACGTAAGAAGGTGAAATGGGCCGCGGTAGTCAGAGACCTCATCCTAGAGAACGAACCGGAGGTGGGTATCTCCCGGCATGGCTCTGAAGATCTCCACGTTCCCCAACCCTGACGTCGCGTCGCTGGGGCCTCGATCTTTCTAACCACGGTCGGGCTAGCCGGCTGGCCTGACCGGCTCAGCGCATAGCAAGTGCCATCCGCCCACGCGGGCCCGAGTGAGAGGTGCACTCTGTCGAGATTGAAGAAGTGGTTGTGGCTACTGATTCTCCTGCCGGTCGTGGCCTTGGGCGGTTTCGTGCTCTGGGCGGAGCACACCCCGGCGCCTATGCCCGAGGCGCTGTCGGCCCTGGAGTCTGACTCGGCAGTCGAAGTCACGGCAGACCGCTGGTTCGTTTTCCGCCCGGCGCGCCAGGAGACAGAGACGGGGCTGATTCTCTATCCTGGTGGCCGCGTAGACCCACGCTCGTACGCGCCTGCCGCCCACGAGATCGCTGCGCAGGGTTATCTGGTAGTTGTGGTCCCCATGCCCCTCAACCTGGCCGTCTTTGCCCCTGACGCAGCCGCAGACGTTCTCGATACCTTCCCAAGAATCAGCAGATGGGCCATCGGAGGACACTCCCTCGGAGGAGCGATGGCCGCGAGCTATGCACATAGTCGTCCGTTTCTGGTGCAGGGACTGGTGCTGTGGGCATCGTATCCGGATACCCGCAACGATCTCTCAGAGAGCGACCTCGCGGTCACTTCCATCTATGGGACCCTGGACGGCCTGGCTACGGTGGACAAGATCTACGCCTCGCGCTCTCTGCTGCCTCCGACCACCACCTGGGTCGCCGTCGAGGGTGGAAACCACGCCCAGTTCGGCTGGTACGGCCCTCAGAGCGCCGACAACCCGGCCACCATCACCAGGCAAGAACAGCAGCAGCAGGTCGTCGAGGCCACGCTTCAGCTTCTCGAATCGCTGGACTGAGCATAACGCCAGCAGGAGGTGTGTCAGTATCATGGCCGAGATCGAGGTCCAGACCACAGAACAAGATGATAGCTACGAGTTCCAGGTGACAGTACGAGAGGGAGGGAGCGAAACGCGCCATCGTGTCACGCTCAAGAAGAGCGACTACAGCCAACTCGTTGGCGAGGAGGGAAGCCCCGAGGCCCTCGTCGAGGAGTCCTTCCGCTTCTTGCTGGAACGCGAACCGAAGGAATCCATCCTGCGGTCCTTCGATCTCTTGGTCATCGGTCGCTACTTCCCAGAGTACCGACAGGAGATCGTCCGCCGCCTGTGATCTCGTCTCTCATGGCCAGTCCAGAGATGGTCCGCCGAACCCCATACCCACCATCACTGTGGTAGGGCATAGGAACGCACTTCAGGGCTGGAGCCTGGGCGGACTGCCGAGGCCGAAAACGATATGCAGAAGCTCGACGAACTGATACAGGCCACGCTCCAAGAGCGGGAGCGTGAGAAGCTGGGTGGTCCGAGGGTTGACGGTGATCGGGGGAAGCGGTCGCTTGTGCCCTACTGGGCACTAGGGCTGATGGCCCTCTGCGTCGTATCCGTCGTCGTTGTCTGGGCCTGCTCCAGCGCAGGCACTTAGTCGCGAGTAGCCTGCGTAGCTACGACTCCAGCCACGGCAGCCTGTCGAGGTCCGCATTCCCGCCCGACAGGATCACGCCCACGCGCAAGCCCGACAGGTCTATCTTGCCCTGCAGAAGTGCGCCCACAGGAACCGCCGCCGACGGTTCGATGACCATCTTCGTGCGCTCCCACACGTGTCGCATCCCGGCGATGATCGCCTCCTCGCTGACGGTGACGATCTGCTCCACGTGCTCCCTGATGATGGGGAAGGTCACATCTCCAAGCGAGGTCAGCAGTCCATCGGCCACCGTCTGGGGATTCACCGAGGGAACAATGCGGCCCTCTTGTAGAGATCGATAGGCATCGTCGGCACCTTCCGGCTCCACCCCAACGACGCGCGTCAGCGGTGAGATGCCAGACACCGCCAGTGCCGTCCCACTCAACAGCCCGCCGCCACCAACGGGGGCCATCACCACATCCAGTCCCGGGACCTCCTCCAGCAACTCCAGTGCAGCCGTGCCTTGTCCAGCTATGACCAGGGGATCGTTCGAGGGGTGGATGAACGTGGCACCCGTCTCCCCAAGGATCCGATCCATGGTCTCGTGGCGGGAGACCTCAGTCGGCTCGCAGTAGGTGATGTTTCCACCGTATGCCTCCACCGCTGCCCTCTTACACGGAGATGCGGTACTGGGCATGACGATGAAGGCCCTGCTCCCCCGCAAGCGCGCAGCCAGGGCCAGGGCAGCAGCGTGGTTGCCCGACGAGTGAGTCCCTACACCCCGGCCGGTCTCCTCCGGAGACAGAGAGAAGACGGCATTGCAGGCCCCACGGAACTTGAAGGCGCCCACCTTCTGCAAGTTCTCACACTTGAAGTAGAGCTCGGCG
>CAZOBP010000119.1:0-8828 GCA_964577995.1 uncultured Anaerolineales bacterium | reverse complement strand
TGCGTATGGCCTCCTGTACCTGCTGGGGCGGGTTGTCATACTTGAATGCCGACTGGATGGTGAAGGTGTGAGTGCTGGGGTATTCGTGGATCATGTCATCCACGTTGTCAGGGCGCATGTTGCCCCGGAAGGGGGCGGAGCCGACGCCAACGATGGGATACAGCTTGACACCGATCTCCTGGGACAACCGGTACAGTCTCTGAAGGGCGATCTTGTTCAGCAGAACCGCGCTGACCTGACCATAGTTCATCGCAGGATCCGACCTGGCCAGAAAGACCCTCTGGTGTTCAAGGTCCTTGTCCTTCAGGTACTCCCTCACCACGTCGTGTGCCCCCAGCATGTGCTCCATGGTTTCGAAGAGAGGTATGACGTTGATCTTCGAAGGATGGAACTCCCCAATCCACTCCGCGATGGTGGCCCCGCCGTTGGCGAAGGTCTTGTTCTGTTTGCCGGCCACGAAATCGCGATAGTACCGGTAGATGCGGTCCATGGACAGGGCCGAGTCCGTCATGGGCAGGATGACCTCGAACACCGGGGGGGGTGTCGTCCCCATAGAACAGCCTGGCGGCGTCGAACGAGCGCGGTATGCTCTCCAAGGTCTCCAGCACCACCTTGGCCTCGGTTCTCTCGATGGTTGGATTTGGGACCCTCAAAGTGATGAAAGCATCTCTGCCCAACCTGGTCTGCGAGAAGAATGAGTCGTACTTGGTCAGCAGTTTCTTGACCACGAACGCATCGACTTCCTTACCCTCGCAGTCCCACATCTGCTCGTCGCAACCCAGGTGCGAGAAGGCGTAGTAGGCCTCCTCGATCTCGTCCTCGCCCCCGAGTTCCGCGTTCTCGGCGAAAAAGGGCGAATTGACGTTGTCCGGATGCTGGGTGCTCATACACTTCGGGACTCTCACCATTCCATCTGCCACACTGCCATCCTCTCCAAGCGGAGCATACCGGCCCGGTTTACGAAGGACCGCATTTCGCGCCATGGGCGGAGATGCGGTCCGGACCGTCAACTGCCAATCCCTGTCTCCTGAGGGGCTGGTCCCAGGACCATGGCCCTCAGCCGGGTACTAGTCGAATCGGATTATAGCCTCTCCAGGCCCCCAGGTCAATTCTCCGTGGCCCCGCTGGCCGTCACAGCGCTCCGCGCGGATGCTTCAACGCGCAGCCCGTGCTTTCGTATGACAACACTCGCCTAGGGAGGGAGTTGCGCGCCACCTGCCGAGGAGTGCGCACCGAAGCGGCGCTTGGTGGGCCAGCGCGGGGGACGAAGCCGGCTCTACCCCAGGTTGAGGACCAGCCACGCGATACAACCGATGGACACAGCGATCAGCACACCGTAGGGCAGGGTCTTCTTCATCACCTCGCCCTCTCGGCCCGCCAGACCCGCTGTGCTGCACCCTACGATGACCTTGGCCGGGGCCAACATGCTGCCGAGGGCGCCGCCGGTGGTTTGGGCGCCGAGCACCACCAGTGCGCTGACCCCGATCAACTGCGCCGTGGTCTGCTGAAGGGGAGCGAAGATCACGTTGGAGTTGGTGTTACTGCCCGTCATGAACGCTCCCAACGTGCCGATGAGCGGCGAGAAGAGAGGAAACGCACCACCCACGCTCTCGCTGATGCCCCTGGCTAGCAGATGGACCAGGCCACAGTGATCCATGATCATGGCCATGCCCACCATGCAGGCGATGCCGACGGTGGAGGGCACGGCGCTGGACAGGGTCCCACGCCCGATGCGGCCCAGCACGCCGGGGCGGTAGTGGCCCGTAGCTCTGTAGATCAAGAAGGAGATCAGGCACGTGTAGCCCAACAGCGCACCAGCGTGCCCGAACAGACTGATCGTCCTGCCGGGACCGGCCTCTGTGACCCAACCGTAGGTCGTGCTCACCTCAGGCAGACTAACCATGATCACCACCTGGTTCAGCAGATCGTGAAGAGGCCCTACCAGTTCCGCGGCACTCACAATGACTACCAAGATCAGGTAGGCCGAGACCGCAAGGAGCGGGTGGGGTCCCCCCTCCCCATCGGCGCTCTGATCCATGTCGCCTGCGCTCTTGTCTGGGTGTCGATACAAAGGCAATCTGGCAACCAGGCCCCCGGCCACCAGGCCCGCGAGTCCAGCCACGAAGCCAGCTACGTTCCATAGACCATTGACTGCCAGTGCGTACTGGGTGAGACTCATCGCTGCGCCCATGATCAGGATGGCCACCAGTGCTCGCCGCAGCCCCCGGAGACCGTCGTAGGCGTGGACCGCCGCCGCGCCGCAGCCGAAGCAAGCCAGTCCCAAGAAGAGACTGGACCAGGGGGCCAGGGCGTACCCTTCCAGGCCGGTGGCCGCGATCAGCGCCTGGAACGAGGAGGCGATGCCGCCGAAGGTCACCGACCAGGAGTGGCCGATAGCCACTGCCGCCACGGAGACCACGGGACTGAAGCCTATACCGATCAACAGCGGAGCAACCACTGCGATGGGCACCCCGAATCCGGCCACACCCTGGAGGAAGGAGCTGAAAGCCCAGCTCAGGATCAGCAACTGGAGTGTCCTGTCCCCCGTCAGGCGAGCGATGCTCCTGCCAATGACGCTGATGGCCCCCGCCTCGTTCACCACGTGATACAGCACCAGAGCCATCCAGATAATGTACAGGACATAGAGACTGAGCAGCACTCCTCTCACCTGGGAGTAGAAGAGCACCTCCGGCGTGGCCCCGAAGAACAGAAGCCCCACCACCAGGGCCACCAGCCACCCGATGGGACCTGCCTTGGAACCACCCCAGCGTAGCCCGACCATCAAGATCAGTACCGCCACGATGGGTGACAGGGCGAGGAGCCAGTTCAGGATGTTGACGCTTGGCATGTAGCTACTCCAGAACGTTGTACAACCAGACGATACAAGAACGACCCGATGAGGTCACCATCGTAGAGCAGCGTCATTTCACCGCCTCCTCACATCACGTGTGGGCATGACGGTTCTCCCCAAAGCTGAGAGGAATCTGGCGCCGTTACATCGCCTAGCTTGTGCCTCCTCAGGCAAGGGGCGCCTTCGCCATGTAGGCTCCGTAGGGCAGCGGATCCTCGGCACGGTAAACCAATTCCTCACCCAGCGCGATCTGGCAAAGCTCCGACACGTGATAGACCGGTAGACCACGATCCGGCGCTAGCTTGGCATAGTTCCTCAAGCAACTGGGGCAGAGATAGAGCAAGGCCTCCGCTCCATGCTCCAGCGAATCCTCTACGTTGGTCAAAACCGCCTTGTGCGCTCTGTCCAGCAGCCCTCTGTAGCCGTACAAATCACCGCAACACAGAGCATTGTCCCGGTCATACTGCCTGGGCACTCGCTCACAACCGAGGAGGTCCAGCAACTCGTCCAGGAAATGCTCCTTGTCCTGCGCATTGCGCGATGAGCAAGGCCGGTGGTAGGCTACCTTCAGATTCAGAGGCCGAATCCGCTCCTCATGTTGGCGCAGGATCCGCACCAGGTGCTCAAACAGATGCACCGGGCGGAAGGGAACCTCGATGCCATACTCAGGCATGCGGTACGTAAGCATGAAGTAGCACTCGTCGTGGTAGCACACCACCTCATGGGGCTGATGGCGGGCAATGACATCCACGAAGCCTTGAGCCCTCGCCTTCTGCCCATCTTCGTCGCCGAAGTACTCGAGCGCGTTGCAGCAGTAGTAAGCCGGACCGAACAGCTTGGTCAGGTCGGCATATAGCAGGCTGTCGAAGACTTCGGGCGCCCCGGTCCCTACGGTGCAGGTCACCAGAACGGTAGCGCTGACCTCCGGCTGAGGTGCGGCCAGCACTCTGGGGCGCTCCTCGTCTACCCTGCGGGCTCGTTCTCCCCAAACGTTTCCAGTATCGACCTCGCCGTGGACGCCTTGGAGTTTGCCGACAAGGTCCCAAGGGTTGGCCCCTTGAGGACATACCTCATTACACGCATGGCAGGACGCACAGTTGTGTAGGATGGGCGCCCACTTGCCCTCCATGAGCGCCTGACGCTCCGCGATGGCCTCCTCGCGAGTATACTCATTGAACATGCAGTTCACGAGGCAATCGCCGCAGAGCGTGCAAAGTTCGGGATGGAACACGTCAAGACCTCCTTCTCACTGAGTTACATCTGCTTGGCGACTAGGCCAAGCTCTACCACTTACCGCCCCACTGCTCTCAAGGGCGCGCGCTTCACGTCCAAGCGCGTCTGCTCTGGACACCACCACCGGATGGCCGAACGCGAGTATACCACAGGTCAGGTCGCCTCGCAGTGGCGCGACTGGGGCACGCACCACCGATTGCACCGTTGACCTATCAGGCCCAAGACAGTATAATAGCCTTAAAGGACACAAAGGGTAGGAGCGCCGTAGGATGACCACAACCAGCATCAGCGAACTGAAGAGCTCCCTGTCAGAGTTTCTGAACCGCGCAGCATACGGGAGGGAGCGCATCATCGTTGCCAGCAGAGGCAAGCCCAAGGCCGCCGTGATCAGCATCGAGGACTTGCGCCGACTCGAGGAGCTAGAGGACGCGTTAGCCGCCCACGAGGCGCTGGAGGCCTATGAGGCGGGAGAGACCACGCCCTGGGAAAAGGTCAAGGTGGAACTGGCCGAGGGCACTGATGGCGTATCGGATTGATCAGAAGCGGGGAGAGCGACAAGAAAACGGGCGCTTGGCGTGAGGAGTTGCATCGCAGCAATCATCATCGTGGGATCACCCGCTGATGCATGCTCAACCCCGCGCATCGAATGCGTTGCGGAATGCCCGAAGCAGGGGTACAATCCCTGCAGGCTGATCAACAGCTACTTCTGAAAAGCACCACATAATTGGTGGCCAAGATGCGAACTGACGAGCACCGGGACTTCGACCAGTACGTCGACGCTTGGCGAGAACGTCTGGCGAGACAGCAGAGCGAACAGCACTTGCGGGCGCAGCGACTGCGAGAAGTTGCCCGTTCTTGTGCCCGCCTGTTGGTACAGGGTTTTGGCGCAAGGAAGGTCTACCTGTTTGGCTCGCTCCTCGATCAGGATCTCGTACATGACCGATCCGACATCGACCTGGCCGTGGAGGGTTTGGAGGGCAAGCTGTACTTCACGGCCTTGCGGGACGCGTGCAGACTGTTGCCCCCAGGGATCGAATTGGATCTGGTGCCTCTGGAGCAGGCGCGACTGGGGTTAGCAGGGCGGGTGAGGACTGAGGGGGTACTGCTGGATGCCGCGGCATAGATTCGCCGTCTTGCGGGCCGACCTTGGCCGAGAGCTGGATAATGTGGACCGCTTGGCGGCCGAAGCTGCGGAATGGCAGCCTCGGCTCGCCGATTGGCCGGAGGCGGTGAGAAAACGCACAGCAGGCGGAATCCTGCATGACTTCTACTCTGGGGTAGAACGCATCTTCCGCCACATTGCCACTCGCGTAGACGAGGATTTGCCTAGCGGTCCCGACTGGCACGTTCAGCTATTGCAGCGTATGGCTACAGATGTCGAGGGGATGCGGCCAGCCGTGCTTGATGAGGAGACCGCACGACAACTTGATCGATACCTCCGCTTCCGGCACCTCTTCCGCCATAGCTACGGCTTTGACCTGGAGTGGGAGCGCTGCCGCGAGTTGTTGGTTGACCTGCCAGCGACCTATGAGAGACTGTCAGAGCGGCTCGCCGTATTCGACGAGTTTCTCGAGACTCTGGAGCGCGAGACTTGACACCCAGTTACGTGTGCCCAGGAAGGCTCTGCATGCCCAGGTGATCTGAACCAAGCAGAGCCGCAGCCTCTTGGCGCCGAGGGCCCTACTGCGCCCCCGCCACCAAGGGAGGAAGTCCGTGACGGATCAATATCGTTTCGGTTACCCCGACGATTTCCTCGCCAAGTTCCCCACCGTCGTCGGCGGCGCGGCCTTTGCCCTGGACATCGACAACACGTCTGACGAAACCGCGGCCGAGGGCCTGCTACGGGCTCAGGAAGAGGTGGTGAGGGCCAGCTTCGCCTCCACACCCCTCTCCAGCCATCCCCATATCTCGTCGTGGCGCTCCGCCTTCTCCTCCTTCGGCGTCAAGCCCACCCAATACCGCTCTGCCATCGAGGCCCTCCTGCGCCACGTCACCAAGAAGGGAAGCGTGCCCCACATCAACAAGCTCGTGGACCTCTGCAACTACATCTCCATGAAACACGTCCTTCCCGTGGCCGCATACGATCTGGACCACATCTCGGGCCCTGTGCTGGTTCGGTTGGCCAAGGGGGACGAGCCTTTCCTGCCCTTGTACGGGGAAGAGGTCGAATACCCCAAGCCGGGGGAGGTGGTGTTCACAGACGACGAGGGTGCTCTCTCCCGTCGCTGGACCTGGCGCCAGTCCGGCCGGGCCAAGTCCACCCCTGACACGCGCAATGCGCTCTTGACCATCGAAGGCGTGAACGACATCACGCGTACTGCGGTCGAGGCAGCCATGGAAGAACTGGTCTCCCGGGTGAGAGAGTACTGCGGCGGAGAGATCTCCTGGTCCATGGTGGACCGTGACTCTCCCTGGGCCGTGATGGAATAACCCTTCCTTCTCTGGTTGTCGCCTGGATGGGTGGCATCTATCTGCAATCGTTGCTCCAAGCGCCTGCCCGGATCCTCCGTCTGGCGCTTCCCATCCCCGTAGCCGTGGCTGTGGTGTGGTGGTGCGAGGGGCGGGTACATCTCGCGCGCCCGCGCCGGGACTACCTGCCTAAGGCTCTTGCGCGCCTGGCAAGTAGGGATAACGCTCGAAGTCAAGGTACACTGGCTTGCCCGAGTCGTCGTGGAGCCACGTTATGACCCGGTCGGGGGCCTGGAAAACCTCTGCGTAGGGTCGCCCTGTGTAGTAGGCCACGTAGTGAGCATACGTGACGGGATCCCACTCGTCGAAGAGGGGCTTCAGACTGAAGCCACCCAGCGGGAGCTGAACGGTCTGGTGTGGCTGACCCTCGATTGTGATGTACTTCGGGACCCTGGTCGCGAGCGTGGAGCGATACGAGAACTGCGCGCAGAGTTCCCGAAACTGAAGAGGGTGAAGCGGCAGATCCAGCAGATCGCTGTACAACTCTTCGTACCCCTGCTGCGCCCCTCCGTCACCGAGCACGCCTATCACAGCCACCTCTCCCATACGAACGGCGATGAAAAACGTATCGATGTTGTCACACAGGTCCCAGTCCAGCCTACGCTCTTGTGTCTTCTGCGCCCTGAAGACAAAGATCGAGCCGGGGCAGAAGTCGACCAACTCGATCTTCTCACGCGCCTGCTGTAGTAGCATAAGGTGGACATCGTACGCTCTCAGGAGCTCCGGGGTCACTATAGTCACGCCGTTCGCAGTCCTTCTGTCCAAAAGCAGTGAAGCCTCTTTGCACAGCACTCCATATAGTATCTTGCCGAGCCACAAGAACATGAGCTTGTTACCAAGCCCTCGGACACACTCGGAACCTGCCGCCACCGCGCTTGCCACGGCATCCTCGATGGGCTTTAGCCGGTCCTTGTTGCATTCCGCACAGCACGGAACAGTCAGTTGTCGATAGCGCATGCTGGTGCCGTTCAACAGAGTCAGCCTTTGATTCCATAGGTTGTACCGCCGTTGCGCCCATCTGGGCATGACATGCTCTGAAGTCGGCTCAACCTCACTTAGGCGCCGAGCGCACAAGAAGCAGGTTGACCCATCGACACCTCTCCCGCGGAGTCGGCCTAGCAACTCACCGAGATCACCATCGGGTGTTTGGTCGTTGCTTTCTTGTCGCATGTCCTGTCTATGCCTTCTCGGCTGGTCACTGGATGCGCTTATGTCAATCTATACTACCACCACGGTTGTGACATCGCAGGGTCGAGCCCACGTTCAAGCGCTGGCTGGCTTCGCACGCTGCAATCCAGAGGTGACCCGATACCGCCTATCGTACCACTCATTCGCCCATTATAGCACATCAGTTCTACTCGGCGCAAACTCCTCCCTTCTGTGACCAGGGCGCCGACGTGACGTGCATGATCTCGCCTTGTCATGCCCCCCACAGTGTGCTACAGTAGTTGCTGAGCGATGGCGTAGAGCACCGAGTGCGGAGGGAGAGCAATCTCCTCGTCCCTCCTGGACGGTGACTTTCCCTGGGCCGTGATGGAATGACCCTTCCCTGCTTAGTCGTCGCCTGGCTGGGCGGCATCTATCTGCAATCGCTTCTCCAAGGGCCAGCCTGGCTGCTCTGGCTGGCGTTGCCCCTCTTCCTCGGCGTGGCTCTGCTGTGGTGGCGCGAGTGGCGGGTACGCCTCGGCGCCTGCTGCTGCCTCTTCCTCCTGTTGGGCGCCCTCCGCTACACCGCAGCCGTACCGACGTTCGACCAAGGGCACGTCGCGTACTACAACGACCAGGGAACCGCCACCATCACCGGCGTGGTGGTGGAAGCCCCGGACGTGCGAGACCGTTATGTCAATCTCAGAGTCTCGGCCCGCCTCCTGGAGATCGGCGGGGAAAGGCACGACGCCGAAGGGCTGGCCCTGGTGCGCACCGGCCGGTATCCCTCCTACAGCTACGGTGACGAACTGGAGATCGTAGGCAAGCTCCAGACGCCCCCTGAATCAGAGGACTTCTCCTACAAGGAGTACCTGGCCCGCCAGGGCATCCACTCCATGGTGGACTATGGCCGGATCACCCTCCTCAGTCGCGGCCATGGAGATCCCTTTCATCGGACCATCTATGCCCTGAAAGCACACCTCCAAGAGACTATCGCCCGCCTCTTCCCCGAGCCCAGCGCCTCGTTGCTCACCGGAATCCTGCTGGGCATAGAGAGGGGAATACCCGGTGAGTTGGTGGAGGACTTCAACGCCACCAGCACCACCCACATCATCGCCATCTCCGGGTT
>CAZOBP010000118.1:0-8923 GCA_964577995.1 uncultured Anaerolineales bacterium | reverse complement strand
TCGGTCTCGAAGATACACTCCTTGCAGTAGCAGATAGGGCAGGCATGGGCGCAGTTATGGCACGAGATGCACGTGGAGAACTGGGCCACCAGGCTGGGTACGTCGTTGACGCGCTCCCGGAAGTTGCTGAAGGCCTCGTCCCTGGCCTTCTCCCTCTCTGCGACGAGCTTGGCGACTGTTTCTTCTCTGGCGGGAGCCTCGCCCTCCCCAAGGCCCAGCTTCTCCAGTACCTCTTTTCCTATCTCCGGCCCCATGTCCAGCAAGATTTTGGTCTCCGTATCCACACCGATGATCCCTATGGCAATGTCCACGTTGGCGGGTACCGGGTACTCACAGATCTGGCAGGCAGCACGGAACTCGTAGCCTTCCACCGGCAGGATCTCCCCTTGACTAGCTGCCTTCAGTTGTTCTCTCGAGGGGCCAGAACCATCGTCGTCATCACTCCTCAGTTGCGCGTACTCAGTCACCTCATAGGTGCCCAGGCAGTCTATGCCCAGGGTCACCAGGTTATCCAGACTGGCCTGCTGGAGCTTCACCAGCTCGATCAGCGCTCTCATCTCGCAGGACCTGAGCACCACGCCCACTTTCTCCCGATTGCCACGGCGGGTCAACCTGGACACCAGGCTGGCAGAATTGACCGGCATCACAGGTGCCAAGGGGTTCGCCCTCTCCAGTCTCTCAGGATCCTTGACCAGCGTCTGCACAACGGCGTCACCGGAAGGTAGCTCCAGCGGGACCAACAGTGCGTCCACGACCTGCGCCTCCAGCAGCCCTCGCAGGAACTGCCTCAACGCGGCCAGCACGTCTCCTTCCTTGACCTCCACCACCGCCTTCACGCTCATACGTTGCGCCTCCGCACCATCCCGCTAGATCGCCCAAACCTCGCGCATGGGGTTGGGCCCTTTCTCCTTGAGCGCCTGAACCATCTCCTCGATGGTGTCGGCGAAGCGCTTCCCCTCGCTGGCGCTGATCCAACGCAGCCAGACGCGGTCGGGATCGAGCCCTAACTGTTCCAGGATACTGCTCAGGATGGCTACTCTGCGACGGGCCTTGAGATTGCCGCTCTGGTAGTGGCAGTCCCCCGGATGGCAACCTCCGATGAGCACCCCGTCAGCACCCTCCAGAAGGGCCTTGATCACGTAGATAGGGTCCACGCCCCCCGTGCACATCACGCGAATGGTCCTCACGTTTGGTGGGTACTGAAGCCTGGAGGTCCCTGCCAGGTCAGCGCCTGTGTAGGCGCACCAGTTGCACAGGAAGGCCACGATTCTGGGCTCGAAACTCTCCATGATCCTAGCTCCATGCTACTCTACAGCGCCCGGACAACACCGACTAGTCCAGAGCCGCATCCAGCATCGCCATCAACTGCGTCTTCTCGAAGACCCGCTGCTGGATGGCGCCGCTGGGGCAGGCCACCGTGCAGGCACCGCAGCCCTGGCACAACAACGGCACCACTTCAGTGATACCGGTCTCCTCATCAGCGATCAGTGCACCGTATGGGCAAGTCTCGATACATCGCCCGCACGCGATACACAGCCGGGGATTCACGAAAGGCACCGCAGGCTGGCCCTCCAGGCGCTGTTTGGCCAGCATCACCGCCGCACGCGCCGCGGCGCCCTTGCCCTGAGAGATACACTCCTCGATGTTCTTCGGACCCTGACAGAGGCCGCAGAGGTACATCCCAACAGTCTCGAAGTCCATGGGCCGCACCTTGGAGTCGGCCTCTTGGAAGAAGCCATCCTCGTCCAGTGGCACGTCGAGCAGTTGGGCAAGGCCCCGCTGGTGTGACTCCACGCCGACGCTCAGCACCACCAGGTCCGCCTCCAGCGTCAAGTCCGCACCCAGAATGGGGTCCCTGACCAGGACTCGCAACCCCCCATCCGCGGCCTCGACCTTGGGCTTGGTCTCCAACTCGTAGCGCACGAAGATCACGCCCGCCTCCCGTGCCTGGCGATAGAAGTCCTCCTGGAAACCATAGGTTCTCATGTCCCGGAAGAGCACGAAGATGTTGGCCTCGGGATTCAACTCCTTGAGACGGAGGGCGTTCTTGACGGCTACCGAGCAACAGATGCGGCTGCAATAGGGACGATCCGGCTCCCGCGAGCCTACGCACTGGATCATGATCACGTTCTTCACGTCCCCAAGGCTCTGCTCGTCACCGGCGATTCTCTCCTCCAGCTCTCGCTGCGTCACCACCTGCGGGTGCTCGCCATACAGATACTCTGTGGGCTCCACCTCTTCCCCGCCGGTGGCCACCACGATCACCCCGTGTACCAGCTCCTCAGTGCGGTCGCCGAAAGAGATGGTGGACCTGTACGCTCCCGGCTCCCACACAACCCCTTTCAATTCAGCCCCCAGGTGAACGGCGATTCCTTCGCTACCCTCGACCTCCTCGATCAGCTCCTCGAGGTACCGCTGGGGATCGCCACCGCCGAGCGTGTAGTGGATATGACGCAGATGGCCTCCCAGCTCCTTCTCTCTCTCCACCAGGTGAACGAAGAAGCCCTGGCGGGCCAGGGATAGAGCAGCTTCCATGCCAGCCGCGCCGCCGCCGATCACCAGGGCCCCCGGGGAGACCTCTGCTCCCGCGCCCTGGCTGGGCGTTAGCAAGCGCGCCTTGGCCACGGCCATGGCCACGAGCTGCCTGGCCTTGACCGTCGCCTGCTCGGGGTCATCTTTGTGCACCCAGGCGCAACCCTCACGCAGATCGGCCCGCTCGAGCAGGCACGGATTGAGACCCGCCTGCCGCACGGTGTCCTTCAACATGTCGTCAAAAAGGCGGCTTGTGCACCCCGCCACCACCACCCGGTTCAGCTCCTTCTCTGCGATGACCGATCTCATCGCTGCCCTGCCGTCGGGTCTGCAAGCAGCGGCCACCTGCTCCACATGCGCCACGTCCAAGAGCTGAGCAGAGTACTCCTCCAGCGAGGCCACATCCACTACGTCCGCGACGTTACCATCGCACTGGCAGACAAACACGCCCACCCGAACGTCCTCGTCGCTGACGTCCCGCTCAGCAGGGTACTCTCCGGGCATCTTGGCCGCGCGCTGCCCCGCCAGCACCTCTGCCGCCGCAGCCGCCGCACCGCAGGCCTCCACCACAACCTGGGGGATGTCCTGAGGTTCTCTGAAGCCGCCCGCTACGAAGACCCCGGGCCGACTGGTCTCTTGGGGAGAGAAAGGCTCTGTCGACGAGAAGCCGTAGGCGTTGAGAGATATGCCCACACTCTCTGCCAGGGCCTCTGAACCGAGAGGAGGACCAAACCCCACGGAAAGGACCACCAGGTCGAACTCCTCCTCCTGAGGTCGGCCTTCATCGTCGACGCACGAGAGGGTGAGATTCCTGCTGTCGGCCAGTTCCCTTACCCTGGAAACCATGCTCCGTCGGTACTTGACGCCGTACTCCTCCTTGGCCCTCTCGTAGTAGCGCTCGAACCCCTTACCGAAGGTCCTCACGTCCATGTGGAAGATCGTGACCTCCACATCGGGCAGGCGCTCCGTGGCCAGCATGGCCTGCTTGGTGGCGTACATACAGCAAATGGACGAACAGTAGCCTCGATCGCACGAAATGTCGCGAGAACCCACGCATTGTATGAATGCCATGCGTCGCGGAGCCTCGTCGTCAGACGGTCGGACGGGCAGGCCTCCAGAAGGGGCGGTCAGGCTGAGCATACGCTCGAACTGGATGCTCGTCAGCACGTTCTGGTGCACGCCGTACCCGAACTCGGTCTTCAGGCTGGCGTCGAAAGGCTCGAAGCCTGGCGTGAGCACCACGGCACCTACGTTGAGGGTCGAGCGCCGCTCCTCCATCTTCAGGTTGATAGCCCCAGGCCCGCAGACCTTGAGGCACTCGCCGCACTCCGTGCAGGCCGTGTTGTCCACGACGAAGGTCCCCGGAAAGGCCTGGGGGTATGGCCTGTAGATGGCCCGCCGCGTCTCCAGCCCCCCGCCCAACTCTCTGGGCACCTGCACAGGACAGACCGCCGCGCACTCTCCGCAGCCGTTGCACAGGGCACCGTCCACGTACCTTGCTTTGTGGAGTATCGAGGCCTGGAACTCGCCAGGTCCTCCCTCCAGACCCTCCACCTCCGCGTAAGGGACCAGCTCGATGAGAGGATGGCGGCTGCACTCGATGAACGGGCAAAGTGCCGGGGGCGTCGGCGACATGAAGCAGAGACCGCAGGTGTTGGTGGGGAAGGTCCGGTCCAGCAAGGGCATAAAGCCGCCTATGGCGGGGGCACGGTCGAGGAGATGGACCTTGAAGCCCATCTCCGCCAGCACCAGCGAGGCCTGCATGCCGGCAATGCCTGCTCCGACTACCAGGACCCCTCCCCTTCTCTGCGTCTCGTCCTTCGCACTCATGAAACCGGTCCTGACTCCTCGCTCCTACTCACCTGTATCCAGCGCTCTCCAGACCAACTCCACCAGGTCCATGACCCTCACCCTGGCTTTCTCGCGCCTGGCCTCCGCGGTCAGAGTACGCTCGCACTGCGGGCACGCGGAGACGATGACCTCGGCATCCGTATCCAGAGCCTGCTTGAAGCGGCGCTGCGATAGCTCGCCGACCAGCTCGGGATTGAAAGTCTCCACGTTCCCGCCACCGCCACAGCAAAGGGCGTCCCGGCGATTGTCGGACATCTCGTTGAAGGAGAGCTCAGGGAAACTCTCTAGCACTCGTCGAGGGGCATCGTACAGGTCGTTCTTCCGTCCCAGGTCGCACGGATCGTGGTACGTCGCCACCCTGGGCGTAGCCTTCAGCTTGAGTCGTCCTTCGTCGAGCAGTTCTGCCAGCACCTGAGTGGAGTGCACCACGTCGATACCCAGTTCTTCTTCCAGGATCTGGGGATAGAAGTGCTTCCACATGTGATAGCACGCGGGACAGGTGGTGACGACTCTCTGCACGCCGAGGCTGCGCACCTGGGCTACGTTGTGCCTGACGGTCTCCCCAGCCTGCGAGCCCATGCCCGCCATGATCAGAGGATACGCGCAACACCACTCCTCGCCCCCCAGCGCGGTGAAATCCTCGCCAGCCGCCTCCAGTATCTGCACGAAGGCCTGGGGGATGACGTAGGTCATAGGGAAGAAAGAAGATACACAGCCCACGAAGTAGAGCGTGCGGGCGCCTTTCTTCCTCTCCAGGCCCTCGGGCACCCGCTCCAGGTTCTCGCTCCACATCAGACGTTGATCGTTGTCTTCGGCGGAGATGTTGTGAGAACCGATGATGTTCTCACCGAGAGTTCTCAGGGCCTGGATGCCAGCGTCCCCCTGGAGAGAGTCACCCTTCTCCTCCATGGCCATCTGGCGAAGGGCCTGGGTCAAGCCAGCTATGCTGATCTCGTTGGGGCAACGGGCGCCACAGGTCTCGCAGTGAAGACAGAACCAGATGCTGGGACTCTCCAACAGCGCGTCCCTCAAGCCTAGCTGCACCATGCGCACCATCTGCGCGGGCCCGTAAGGCATAGCGGGAGCCGATGGGCAGCCCGCCGTGCACTTCAGACAGTAGTAGCAGCGACTCAGATCCTCCCCGCTTCTCTCCTCCACCTCGGCCTCGAAGCCAAGATCCAGAGTAGCTACCAGATCCCCGTTGTCGATCTCCATAGGGCTTCCGTCCTCTATGGTGAAAGATGCTGGCTAGTTCGATCTCCAGTTGCGGAGCGGGCACACCGGGCTATTCTAGCGCAGCCCCTGTGGCGAACGCAAGGGATGATGGCCCTTCGTTCGACCTTGCCACCGACGGGTCGTTGTTCCGTCTGCTGGCAGACCAGATCAGCGGCCCGCGTCCAGACCCGGCCTTCCGGCCAGCAGGTCTCCCTCGACAGCAAGCTCGGCCAAGCTTGCCCGTTCCAGCATTTCTTGCAGGCTCTTCTGTGCCTCCAGGAACACCCGACAGGCAGGGCAAGTCGCCGCTTTGGGGCACCCGTCATACGGCCCTGTACACTGATTCAGCACAATGGGGCCTTGAACTGCCTCGAGCACCTGCCGCAAATTGATATCATCGGCGGGTCTCCCCAAGAAGACTCCACCAGCAGCGCCGCGATACGTGCGCAACAGGCCCGACTGCGTGAGCTGAGCCACCACCTTGCTCAGAAAGGCGACGGGGATCTCCTGACGGTCTGCGATTTGCCCCGTCACCGTTCTCTGATCCACCGGCTGGCTGGCTAGATCCAGCATGGCCCTGATGGCGTAGTCCGCACCTCTGCTCACCACCGTCACACTCCACCTCCTATCGGCTTCGGTTTTCCCTGACCCTGCCCCGCTGCGGAAGGGTATTCCACGATCCCGCGCCCTCGCTGTCCACGACCTGGACGGCTGAGACGACCGGTCCGTCACATCTCCAGCAACAGCTCATCCCATCACGTTGCGCACAGTTGGATGTCGTCGCCACTGGCTCCCGCGCCTGCGGCAACAGCGCCAGTTCCTCCACAAGAGGGCCGCTATCATGCTCGGTGCTCCCTTCCGAACCAGAGTCTCGGCGCCCTGCCGGACACAGCGACCCCAGCGAGGAAACCAGGTCCTCGGCGAAACACCCTGCTGGTGCGCAGTGCCGCTCGCTCGCCCGACGGCCACCTCCCGGCGAACCCGGAGCTTTCTAGAGCAAGTATACCAGCTTATTCCATAATTCTCGAACCCACCACCGCCCCAGAGCCAAGCCTGGGGGCCTAGTCCGCAGGCGCGGGAGCGATGATCCCCTCATCCATCAACAACTGGATCTCCCCCCGTGCTCGTTCGATGACGCGGCTCGCCTGCTCGTACAACTCATCACGACTGAGCTCCACGCGGGCCACACCCTGCTCGATGGCCTTCATGCCCACGGCCACCGCCTCCCTGGGGAAGACCTCCCACTCATCCATGGTCGGGATGAGGTAGTCATCGTGCAGACCCCGGTCCCGAGCGGTCTGGGCCAGTTCGTGTGAAGCCGCGATGCACATCTCGTCGGTGATCGTGGTGGCTCTGACATCCAGCGTGCCACGAAAGATGCCCGGGAAGCCAAGGGAGTTATTGACCTGGTTGGGGAAATCGGAACGGCCCGTGGCCACGATCCTCGCTCCCGCCTCCTTTGCATCCCAGGGCCAGATCTCCGGTATCGGATTGGCGCAGACAAAGACAATAGCATTCTGAGCCATGTCCGCTATCCACTCTGCTTTGATGGTGTCCGGCCCCGGACTGGAGAGTGCGACCAGAGCATCAGCGCCCTTCATCGCCTCGGCGCTACCGCCCCGCACGTCGTTTTTGTTGGTCTTGAGGCACATCTCCCACTTCGCCGCATACTTCTCCTCGAGTTCCGTCCTTCCACGATGGAGAGTGCCTTTGGAGTCGCACATGATGATGTTTCCCGGCGTGACTCCGGCGGAGATGAACAGCCGCGCGATACACTGATTAGCGGCCCCCGCGCCGACCATGGCTATCCTGGCCTCAGACAGGGACTTGCCCACAATCTCCAACGCGTTGATGAGACCGGCCAGGGTGACCGCTGCTGTGCCCTGCTGGTCGTCGTGCCAGACGGGAATCTGCATCTCTCTGCGCAGCGTATCCAAGATGCGGAAGCACTTGGGCTGTGAGATGTCCTCCAGGTTGATCCCGCCGAAGGAAGGCTGAAGCAACTTGACGGTGGCAATGAACTCATCAGGGTCCTTGGTATCCAGGCAGATGGGTACCGCATCCACACCTCCCAGATACTTGAAGAGGAGCGCCTTGCCCTCCATCACAGGCATGGCAGCCTCGGGTCCGATGTCACCGAGACCAAGCACCCTCGTACCGTCGCTGACCACCGCTATGCTATTGGCCTTGTTGGTGTGCTCGTAGGCCAACTCCTTGTCCTCGGCGATGGCGCGGCAAGGAGCCGCCACACCGGGAGTATACCAGATGCCAAAATCAGTGAAATCGCGTACCACACACTTGGATGTGATCTCTATCTTGCCCTTGTAGAAGGGATGGAGCCTCATCGCGTCCTCTGACGGCTTCTGCGCCTTAGCCAGCAGCTCTTCCTTCGTAAGCATGTCAGGCCTCCAATCGGTCGCCGAGAATCCCCCGGGACCGTTTTCCAGGATCTCTACTTCTCCTTCAGTAACTCCATGACCGAGGGAAAATCCTCAATGTGGGTATGAGGCAAGAACATGGCAGATATCCACTCGTCGTGAAAGGTATTGTCGGCACTGAGTTCCAGGTAGGTCATCCGCTGGGCAAGCTCCGCGATGCTATCTCGGCTCTCGCGGTTGATGAGGGCCATGTATGCTCCCAGAATGGACGTGTTGCCCAGGAACTTGAACCTCTCACGCGGCATGTCGGGCAACAACCCTATCTGGATCGCGTTCTCCACATCCAGGTACTGCCCGAAAGCGCCGGCGATGAGGATGCGGCCCACGGTGCTGAGGTCCACACCGACACTCCTCGCCAACACCGAGAACCCCGCGTAGACGGCGGCTTTCGCCCTCAACAGATTGTCGATGTCCACCTTGTTGATGACGATGTCCTGCGGCGTCGCAGTCTCTCCTGCCCAGGCCACCACATACTCGGGCCCGTGATCGCCTTCCCTCAAGCGGGACGTGTCCAGGCCGAGGTTCAGATTGCCGCCCTTGTCCATGACGCCGGTGATGAACATCTCAGCCAAGAGCGAGATGAGACCCGAACCGCAGATGCCCCTCGGTGCCTCGTCGGCTATGACTCTGTAGCTCGCCTCCAGCGTCTGTTCGTCTATCCACACCTCCTCTATGGCTCCGGCTGTGGCTCGCATACCATCTCCTACCCCGGACCCCTCGAAGGCCGGCCCTGCTGAACACGCGCAGGAGATCAGCCAGTCACAGTCACCCAGGACGATCTCTCCATTGGTGCCGATGTCCAGGAACAGGCTCAGTTCCTTCAGATTGCACATACCCGAACTGGCAACCCCTGCCGAGATGTCCGCTCCCACATAGCTGCCGACCCC
>CAZOBP010000117.1:0-8984 GCA_964577995.1 uncultured Anaerolineales bacterium | reverse complement strand
GTCACCCGGTAGAGGAAGACCGACACAGGGTGATAGGGATCGAATCTGAACCATGACAGGATTATCCTGGCCATGATCGCCAAGTACAGGAGGGTGAAAAGGAGATCGATCGTTTGAATCACCACCGCGTCTACGGTCATCAATATTCCTCCTACAGATCGTTTCTTGCGCCGAAGATGGCTCGCCCGATTCTGACGATTGTGGCGCCCTCCTCAATGGCAACCTCGAAGTCGTCGGTCATACCCATGGAGAGGTGCTGCCAATTCTGTTCGGGGTAACGCTCCCTGAGTTCGCCCAGCAGTTCGCGCAGGCACCGGAAGCAGGAGCGCAGTACCTCCTCGGAAGCCTCGAACGGAGCTATGGTCATCAAGCCCTGTGGGTCGAGATTGGGCAGCTCGACGATCTCTTCCACTGCTCCGAGGAATCCCTCGAGTTGGCTGGCATCGTTCTCGTGCACGGGAAAACCGTACTTGCTGGCTTCTCCAGAGGCATTCACCTCCAGCAGCACGGGAACGGTCAGCCGTGCGGCCCTGCTTCGCCGACTGATCTCCCGAGCCAGGCGGAGACTGTCCACGGACTGGAGCACGTCGAAGAGGTCTATAGCCGTCTTCACCTTGTTGCGTTGGAGATGCCCCACCATGTGCCACTTCAGGTGGGTGCCCCGCTCTCGAAACCACAACACCTTCGGCTCTGCTTCCTGCACGCGGTTCTCTCCGAACTCCCTGAGTCCGGCGTCCCACGCTTCCTGGATTAGCTCTGGCGGGAAGGTCTTGGTCACTGCAACCAAGGCTATCTCATCTGCGCTGCGTCCCGCGCGTGCGGCTGCACGTGAGAAACGTTCGTTCAGTCTGGCTACGTTGCTCTCGATATCTGTCACGATGGTTTCCTTAGACCGAGAAGCGCAGCGAATCTGCCCGTTACGCCTCGGTCCGCTCGGTGAGAAAAAAACTCGTCGGCGTGGCAAGCTGTGCAGATGCGGCCCACCTCGACGTTGCTGACGCCTCGCCTCAGCAGTTGCTGCCGGTTGGCCTCCCACAGATCCAAAGAGAAACAGCTGTCGCCCAGGTGTCGAATCGCTGCCTGCTGATCCTGAATGGTGGGCTCGATGGCCCGCGCGACTTCCTCGCCCACTTGATAGCAGCATGGGCCGATGGCTGGCCCCAAAGAGGCAATCAGATGCTCCGGGTCAGTATCGAAGGAATCTCTCATGGCTTGGACCATCTGGGAGGCGATCGCGGCAGCCGTGCCACGCCATCCAGCGTGACCGAGGGCTACTACCTGTCTCTCAGGATCGAACAAGAAGATCGGAAGACAGTCCGCAAAGCGCAGGAAGAGGTGGACGCCAGGGACGCCGGTGATCAGGGCATCGGTCTGCGGGATAACCTGGCCCACATCCCGCTCGTCTACTATGGCAGTGTGGTTACTGTGGACCTGGCAGGCGGTGACCACCTCGGCCCTCGAGAGTCCGAGGGCGCGGTAGATGATGTCGTGGTTGGCTCCCACAGCGACCGGCTCGTCTCCCACTGAGTGCCCCACGTTGAGCGCCCGGTAAGGGGGGGCGCTGACACCGCCCAGACGGGTGAAGACCGCGTGCACGATCTGTTCGTGCTCAGCGAGAGCTCCGAAGCTGTAGTATGGTATTCCCTTGGCTTCGCTACGGATCATGGTATCCCTTGGCTGACCAGTTCTCCGCTGGGTTCACTGTCACACGCGCGGCTCGCGATGGTGGACCAGGGCAGCATCTCGTTTGAAGGCCACTTGCGCAGGTAGCAGTCAGCTTTGATCCCGGTTGCTCGAAGGGCTCGACGCCAAGCGGACAAGCCAACGCCGTCAAGGATGGCGAGCGCTTCACCGACTTGCCTGTCGCCGCGAGCCAGCACACCTTGCACTTCTGCCCATCGAGGACTGTCAGCGGCTGTCTCCACTCTCAACGAACGCAGGCTGCCTCTGACGAAGTGCAGGCGATCCTCGAGCACCTTGCGCGGGGCCATGGCCTCCCTCTGGAAGGGGGTATGGGCTTTGGGGACGAAAGGGGCAATGCTGACTGTGATTTGACGGCTGTAGCGCTCCCTCACGGCGCGGAGCAGCTCAACGATCTGCCGGACGTCATTCTCTTCCTCTGTGGGGAGGCCGATCATGAAGTACAGCTTCAACCGGGGAAAGTCGTAGCCTGCGACGCGCTCCACGGCGCCCAGAATGTCCGCCGTGGAGATGCCTTTTCTGATCTTGCGCCTCAGACGCTCCGATCCCGCCTCGGGAGCGATGGTCAGCGTCCGGCTGCCGCTCTCCGCTAGGGCCTCCAGGAGGCCGTCGGGCAAAGGATCCACACGCAGAGAGGCGACGGATATCCTGGCGCCCATTCCACGCAGATCCTTGGCCAGTCTCTCCACGTCGGGGTAGTCGGAGAGAGAAGCGCCGATCAGGCCCAGCTTATCTCGATGCTGAAGCCCCTCTCTGGCCACGGCCAGGAGCACGTTGAGACTTCTGTGACGAACGGGTGCATAGGTGACGCCAGCCAGGCAGAAGTGACAACCCCTGCCGCAGCCGCGTGATACCTCCAAGAGATACATGTCGCCGAACTGCGTGTCTGCGGTCAGGACGGTGGAGTATGCTGGCTGGTCGTCGAGGTCGCGCAACCATTGGCGATGCACAGGGTACGGTGCCCCGTTGGTGGGTGTGATGCTGACGACTCGCCCAGCCTCGCTCTGCACGTTATAGAAACGAGGCACATAGAGGCCAGGGACGGTCGCCAATTGCTTCAGGAGTTCCGCGCGGCTCAGGACGCTATCCTGGGTCAGTGCGTCGACAAGGGGCGGGATGATGACCTCGCCCTCGCCGATGGCACAGACGTCCATGATGGCGGTCAGAGGCTCCGGGTTCGCCATCACGCACGGGCCTCCGGCGATGAGAAGGGGATACCGCTCGTCTCTGGCGTCAGCCGAGATAGGGATGGCCGACTGGCGCAGCATGGACACCAGGTTCAGATAGTCGAGCTCGTAGGAGAGGGAGAAGGCGAGGACAGCGAAGTCGCGGAGTGGTCGCTGGGACTCCAAGGAAACCTGCACGTCGTCTTCCTTTTCACAGAATACCCTCTCGCAGACAACCCCGGGCAACTGGTTGAAGAGGCGGTAGATGACATGTACCCCCAGGTTCGACATGCCGATGCGGTACGAATTCGGATAGACGAGAGCGACGGGCAGGCGGCCTCCCCAGTCCTTGCACGTCGTTCCTTGCTCCTGGGCGACCCGTTCTCTGGCACGCGAGATGGTGCTCCAGTCCAAAGCTTCCCTCCAGAGAGCAAGTCTATCACAGCGAATGGTGCAAGGCAACCGGAGAGACTTCTCGAAGGCGTCCGCTCGATGTCGGGGTCAGGGACCGGCAACACTGTGGGGCGCTGGCTTGGCTCACGATAGGAACAGGCTAACAGCCCGTCTGGAGCCTGACCAGCCTTGGGGGTCTGAGCATGGATTCACGTCGCGGGGGCCCGTGTGCCCAGCCTCCAGCACCTCGTGAACCGGCGGAGTTTCGCTACGCACGCTCCAGTTCGGCGCCTCATACCCTTCGCGACGCCTGGTGGTGGGAACGGCACGGGGCCCGGAGGTCTCCCAGAACGGAGCGACAAGCGGGCTGCACTCGCCCTGGTGGCCGAGGTGTCCTATCTCTCGGCCATCATCTTCTTAAACTCCTCCGTCAGCACGGGGACCACCTTGAACAGATCCCCGACAATGCCGTAGTCCGCCATCTTGAAAATGGGGGCATCGGGGTCCTTGTTGATGGCGAAGATGTACTTCGACGTCTTCATGCCGGCGAGATGCTGTATGGCCCCCGATATACCGCAGGCGATGTACAGCGTGGGGGTCACCACCTTACCTGTCTGTCCCACCTGATAGCTGTGATCCTTCCAGCCAGCATCGACGGCCGCTCGCGAGGCTCCCACCGCGGCCCCCAGCACGGCGGCAAGCTCCTCGATGAGGGCGAAGTTCTCAGGCTCCTTGAGGCCCCGACCGCCCGACACGATGATGTCAGCTTCCGTGAGCTCGACTCGTTCTCCGGCCTCCTTGATCATCTCCACGACCTTCGCCCTGATCACTCCAGCGTCGACGGACATGCTCTCCATGGGGGCCTCTCGCGAGCTGTCGGGCTCGGCCGCGGCGAAGATGTTGGGCCGGACCGTGGCCATGTAGGGTCTGGCCGCCTCGCGCACTGTGGCACTGGCCTTGCCTGCGTAGATGGGCCTGGTAATGTGCAGTTCCCCATCCTGGACGGCAAAGCCTGTGCAGTCGGAGGCCAAACCGGCCGCCAGTCTCGCTGCCAGCCTGGGCGCCAGATCCTTCCCCTGGGTCGTCGCGCCGAGGAGCACGAGGGCGGGCTCCAACTCGCCGATCAGGCCCGCCAGCACATTGCTGTATCCCTCTGCGGTGTAGTTGGCCAGGGCGGGGTCATCAGCAACGAACACCTTGTCTGCACCATAGTGCGCCAGGGGAGCAAGAGCATCCCCCATTCCGTGCCCGAGAGCGACTGCTAGGAGGTTTCCGCCCAGTTCACCGGCGATCCTGCGCCCTTCCCCTACCAGCTCCAAGGCCACCTTCTTGATGGCACCGTCCCGGATTTCCGCAACCACCAACACGTCGTCAGACATCAGTTCCTCCGTATTCCAGTAGGCATTCCGCTAGGGTTGGAGCTGAATCCTCTGGCTACAAGATCTTGGCTTCGTCTCGAAGCAGATGGGCTACTTTGATAGCATCCTGGACGGGATCCTCGTCAAAGACCTTGCCGGATTCCCTTTCCGGAGGTAGTGTGACCTCCACGAAGGATACCTTGGCGGCATCGCGTCCCACGCTTGCGGAGTCCAGGCCGAGCTGCTCGGCGTTCCACTCTGGGATGACCTTCTTCTTGACGGCCATGATCCCCTTGATGGAAGCGTAGCGAGGCTCGTTGAGGCCCTTCTGGGCGGTGATGACTGCTGGGAGAGGTGCCTCGACCGCTTCGTGGCCTGCCTCCACCTCCCGATAGGCCAGGATCGATTTCCCATCCTCCGAGATCTCGAGCTTGGTCACCACCGATACGTGCGGGATGTCCAGCAGTTCGGCAAGGATGATCCCAACCTGGGCGTGGTCTTCGTCCACTCCTTGCTTCCCGCAGAAGATGATGTCGTAGTCCAGCTTTTCCAGTGCCTTAGAGAGGATCAAGGCGGTGGCGTAAGGATCGGAGCCCTCGAAGGCTTCGTCCATCAGGTGGATCGCCTCTTCAGCACCGACCGCCAGACCACTCTTCAGCGCGTCTTTGGTTCGCTCCGGCCCTGTGCTGATTAGCGTTATCTTACCTTCGCCCAGTCTCTCCTTGATGCGCAGGCCTTCCTCGATAGCGTACTCGTCGTAGGGGTTGACCACGTACTTGGTCTCAGAGTGGTCTACCTGGCCGTCTTTGACTCGTATCTTGGTCTCGGTGTCAGGCACCTGCTTGACACAAATGACTATGTTCATGAGAACTCAACCTCCTTTAAGGTTGTTCCTGCGCGCTGTGACCCTCACTTGAGCATCGACCGAGCGATTACGAGGCGCTGTATCTCGCTGGTCCCTTCATAGATCTGAAGCAGCTTCGCGTCACGCATATACTTCTCGACGGGATAGTCCTTGATGTAGCCGTACCCGCCGAAGATCTGTACTGCTTCCGTAGTGATCTCCATGGCGCTGTCCGCAGCAAAGCACTTGGCGATCGCTGATTCGTAGCTATTGCGCAGGCCTTGATCCGCTAACCACGCAGCTTGCCATACCAGGAGCCGCGACGCTTCCAGCTTGATGGCCATGTCGGCCAGCTTGAACTGTATGGCCTGGAAGGAGGCGATGGTCCGTCCGAACTGCTCGCGTTCTCTGGCGTATCCCAGAGCTGCTTCCATGGCGGCCCGAGCTACGCCCACAGCAGCCGCCGCCACCTCGGCGCGGATTCTGTCCAGGGTTTGCATGACCAGCCGAAACCCCTCTCCTTCCTCCCCGAGACGGTTCTCAACGGGCACGGGCACGTCTTCGAAGATCACTTCTCTGGTATCGCCCGCCCGCTGACCCATCTTCTCCTCTTTCTTACCGACGGCCAAACCGGACGAACCAGAGGGAACGACTAGGACCACGAGGCCTCGATGACGGAGTTCTGGGTCGAGAGTGGCCGTCACGGTGTAGAGTTTGGCCACTCCACCGTTGGTGATGAAGCGTTTGGTGCCGTTGAGGATGTACGAGTCGCCGTCTCGCCTGGCCTTCGTCCTCACGCTAGATACGTCCGATCCGGCCCCCGGTTCCGTAAGGCAGAATGCGGCAAGCGCAGGCTCAGCGCAGAAGGGCTTCATTAACCTTTCCATCTGCTCGGGAGAGGCTGCTATGTTGAGGGGGGTCAGACCGAGGGTACTGGCCACGAAGGAGCTGTAGATGCCGGCGCAGCCGCCGGCAAGTTCCTCAGCAATGAGACAATCCTCGAAGTAGCCCAGGCCCGCTCCGCCATACTCTTCCGGGACTGTGACGTTTATCAAGCCGATGGCGTGGGCTTTCTCCACGAGTTTCCACGGGTACTCTTCGATACGGTCGGCCTCCGCCGCTATGGGGGCTATCTCATTACTTGCGAACCGCCGTGCCAACTCCCGCAGGGCCTGCTGCTCGTCACTGAGAGAGGGATTGAACATAGATTCACTGCTGATGCAACCGTTCGAGAGACGCCGGGCAGGAAAACGAGAGGCCTTTCCCAAAACGCGCTGGTGATCTTAGCGGAAGTAGCGGGGATTGTCAAACAGGTAGGGCAGGCGTGCGCGGCACCGGTAGACTACCCACACTGAGAGTACCCGCACGAGGGGCAGCGGAGGCAGCCTTCGACGAACTCCACCATGGTGCCGCAGTCGGGGCATTCAGGACACAACCCCAACACGTTTCTGGCGACGATGTCGTCCCTTGAGACCCCTGCGCCGGCGTCGCTATTGCCGTTGATGTACCTGTGCATGGCCTTCCCGATGGCATCGGCGCAGGAGAGGATGATGCTACCCTCCTGCCAGGCCGGAGCAGGGCATCGTATGCCCTCCAATTGCCTGATGATTGAGTCTGTCTCGATGCCGGAGCGCAACGCCAAGGAGATCAGCCGCCCGATAGCCTCGGACTGGGAGGCCATGCAGCCTCCACTCTTGCCCATGGTGGCGAAGACTTCGAAGACGCCTTTCTGGTCCTCGTTGATGGTCACGTAGATGCTCTGTCCGCAGCCCACCGTTATCTTCTCGGTAACACCCTGCGTCACCATGGGTCGCGCGCGTGGCGTTCTCACGCCTCTCTTGCGCTCGACGTCGGTCGCGCCCTTGGTCAACACCTGTGACGCTCGACTACCGTCGCGATAGATGGTGAGACCTTTGCAGCCAGCCTCGTAGGCCAGCACGTAGGCGTTCCGTACATCTTGCCTCGTGGCAGTGTGTGGGAAGTTGATGGTCTTGGAAACCGCGTTGTCGGTGTATTGCTGGAAGACGGCCTGGATGCGTATGTGCCACTCGGGTGCGATGTCGTGGGCGGTGACGAATACCCTGCGTATCTCAGGCGGCACCTCATTGAACTCCTGGATGGTGCCGCTCTCGGCCACTTTCTTCATCAATTCGTGACTGTAGAAGCCCTCGGAGCGAGCGACTTCCTCGAAGACGGGGTTCACCTCCAGAAGTCTGTCTCCATCAAGGACGTGCCGATTGTAGACCAACGCAAAGATGGGCTCTATCCCACTGGACGTGGCGGCGATGATACTGATGCTTCCCGTGGGGGCGATGGTGGTGACGGTGGCGTTTCTCAGCTTTGGCCCGCCGTCTACGTCGTAGATGCTACCTTGGAAGCTGGGAAATGCTCCCCTATCCTCTGCAAGCAGCGCCGATGCCTTGCGAGCTCTCTCCTGGATGAAACTCATGATCGACTGCGCAGTGTTCAGCGCATCTTCCGAGTCGTAGGGGATGCCCAGACGGATGAGCATGTCAGCGAAGCCCATTACCCCCAGCCCTATCTTGCGGTTGCTGCGGGTCATCTCGCGTATCTGGGGCAGAGGGTACCTGTTGCAGTCGATGACGTTGTCGAGGAAATGCACGGCGCAGTCGACGGTGTGTCCCAGACGCTGGTAGTCGATCTTGCTGCGTGTCACCATCCTCGACAGATTCAAGGAGCCCAGGTTGCAGCTCTCGAAGGGCAGGAGAGGCTGTTCTCCGCAAGGGTTGGTGCTCTCTATCTCGCCCAGGAGCGGTGTGGGATTGGCCTGGTTCAGCCGGTCAAGGAAGATGACCCCTGGGTCTCCGTTCTTCCAGGCCATCTCCGCGATCTTGTGCATGACCGCTCTGGCTCGCAGGCGCTTGACCACTTCGCCCGAACGAGGATTGATCAGGGGAAAAGTGGCATCCCGCTGCAGGGCTTCCATGAACTCTCTTGTCAACCCCACCGATGTGTTGAAGTTGTTGAGCTTGAGATTGTCTGTCTTGGCGCCGATGAAGTCCAGAATGTCCGGGTGATCGACCCTGAGGATGGCCATGTTCGCGCCACGTCTCGCACCTCCCTGCTTGATCGCCTCCGTCGCCGCATCGAAGACCTCCATGAAGGAGATGGGACCCGAGGCGATACCGCCGGTAGACTTGACTACGTCACCCTTGGGGCGCAAACGCGAGAACGAGAACCCGGTTCCTCCGCCACTCTGGTGAATAAGTGCCGCATTCTTGACCGTCTCGAAGATGCTTTCCATGGAGTCCTCGATGGGAAGCACGAAGCAAGCAGCCAGTTGGCCAAGGCTTCTTCCGGCATTCATCAGTGTGGGGGAGTTGGGAAGGAACTCCAGGTTAGCCATCGGCCGATTGAACTTCTCAGCGGTGGCCGAGGGGTCCGCGGACGGATCGTAGATCAGATCGACTTCAGCCACGTAGCTGGCCACTCGATGGAACAGCTCGTCCGAGGTCTCCGTGACCTTGCCGGTCTCGTCTCTCTTGAGGTATCGCCTTTCCA
>CAZOBP010000116.1:0-8990 GCA_964577995.1 uncultured Anaerolineales bacterium | reverse complement strand
ACCTCCTATTTCCCTCCAATGGGTGTACTAGCGGAACGCGGTTTCAAGACAGTCCCGTCACCATTCTCTATTGGCATCACCTCCTCGTGTAACCCCTATGAATGTGCAAACCTAGTCAGAGAACCCTGTTCGCGGCGTTCTGGTCCACCCAATTCAATATGATAGCACATATTAGGAAAAATGTCAAGTCGTCACACCACCGGCCGGAGGCGAACACTCGCGCCGGTTCGCTCGCCGTACCAAGAATCGCCCACTGATGCGACTACCGTAACGCGAGGGGCAACAGTCCTTATCTACCATAACACGTCACTGACCGGACAGTTGCGTGCTCCTAGTAGCGCTGACGGCTTTTCCGGCCCTTGAGGGGCACTGACCAAGCCGAGCGCGGCCACAAACAGCCCGACCCGCGTATACCCGTTGACTTGCCTATGCCAATCCAGTATAATCAAGACGCGCATTCAGGACTACGTCAGGAACGACATGCAAGAGGAACTGCGGAAACTACCGAGCGTGGAGAAGCTCCTCCAGAGGCCAGAGATACGGCAGTCAGTCATGAAGAGTGGCCGGCCAGTCGTCCTGGAGAGCATCAGACAAGTCATGCACGGAGCGCGCCAGGAGATAACCAGAGGAGGGCCTTGCCCAAGTCTGGACTCCCTCGTGGACCGGACGGTCCTCCACCTCGAAGACAGAGGGAGGCTCATTCTGCGCAGGGTCATCAATGCCACTGGAGTCATTGTGCACACGAACCTGGGCCGCGCTCCTTTGAGCGATGACGCGAGAGAAGCCATGGACCTCGTGTCGGAGGGCTACAGCAATCTGGAGTATGACCTAGAAGCCGGTGTTCGGGGGTCCCGACACGCGCACGCCGAGCAGCTCTTGAGCGAGCTTACCGGCGCCGGCAGCGCCATGCTGGTCAACAACAACGCGGGGGCGTTGCTACTCGTGCTCACTGCGCTGGCGCGGGGAAAGGAAGTGATCATCTCCCGAGGTCAATTGGTGGAGATCGGCGGTGGCTTTCGTATTCCGGACGTTATGTCCCAGAGTGGCGCTCGGCTCGCCGAGGTGGGAACGACCAATCGGACCAGTATCGGCGACTACGAGAGCGCAATCGGGGAGGAAACGGCTCTCCTCATGCACGTCCACCACAGCAACTTCAGAGTCCTCGGCTTCACCCACGAGGCCACCCTGGGCGAACTAACCGATTTGGCCAGCCACCACGGTCTGCTGGTGGTCGATGATCTCGGCAGTGGATGCCTTCTGGACACGTCTCTGTATGGGCTGGCGCACGAGCCTACCGTACAGGAGGCCGCACAACAGGGCGCGGACCTCGTTTGCTTCAGCGGTGACAAGCTGCTGGGCGGGCCGCAAGCGGGAATCATCGTGGGGCGGGCAGACCTGGTCGCCTCGTTGAAGAGACACCCCCTTGCTCGCGCCCTGAGAGTGGACAAGACCACTATGGCAGGAATGCAGGCCACTCTACTGCACTACTCGAGGGAAGAAGCCACCGAAAAGGTACCGATCTGGCAGATGATCAGCCTCGGCCTGGACGAGATAGACAAACGGGCCAACGCTTGGGCCGAGCAACTTAGAGCAATAGGCGTTCGCGCCGAAGTCATCCCTGGGCTTTCCACGGTGGGGGGAGGCTCCCTCCCTGGTGAGACGCTGCCCACCAAACTGGTGGCCTTGCACGTCACTTCGCCCGACAAGCTGGCTGCGCTCTTGCGGAGCGGCGAGCCACCCGTCATTGGTAGGATTGAGTCAGGGGAGCTTTTGCTGGATCCGCGTACCGTGCTGGCCGACGAAGAGCAGGACCTGCTGTCGGCGGTGGAGCAGGCCGTGCAGAGCTAGCCGAGACCCCAGCCGCACCCACAAGGCCATCTGCAACTACGCCCTGGGAGGATCATCCGGTCAGCAGACTATGCTTGAATACAACAATACCTCAAGACCACATGCGACCTACTCCCCACCGATGCGCCAACCCCGAGGCCGCCGCCGACTAACTCGCCTTCTTCTCCAGGGCCTGTTCGTAGCCGTCCTGATCGCCCTGTTCCTGTTCTTCGTAGGTCTGATCGGCGCCACCACGGTATATGCCTACTACGCCCTGACCTTGCCTCCCGCCGAGGAGTTGGGCGCGCGCAACCTTTTCATGAGTACCAAGATCTACGACCGCAACGGTGTGCTACTTTACGAGGTCTTCGACGCCAATGCGGGCCGGCGCACGGTCGTGCCCCTAGAAGACATACCCGAGCATCTGATACAGGCCACCGTCGCCACCGAGGACAAGACCTTCTACAGCAATCCTGGCTTCGATCCTTTGGCCATCGTCAGGTCCTTCTGGCTCAACGTCTCCGAAGGCGAGATCGTGTCCGGAGCCAGCACCATCACCCAGCAACTGGTGAAGACCATCTTTCTGTCCCCCGAGCAGACCTACACACGAAAGATACAAGAAGCCGTGTTGGCCCAAGAGATCACTCGGAGATACACCAAGGATCAGATACTGGAGATCTACCTCAACGAGATCTACTACGGGAACATGGCCTACGGCATCGAGGCTGCCGCCGAGACCTATTTCGGCAAGCAAGCACGGGACTTGACGTTGGCAGATGCCTCCCTCCTGGCCGGTCTTCCCCAATCGCCATCCATCTACGATCCCTACACCAATCTGGAAGGGGCCAAACGGCGTCAAGAGGTGGTGCTCAACCTGATGGCCAAGGAAGGCTACATCACCTGGTCGCAGGCAGACGAAGCCTGGTCCCAAGAGCTGGATTTCACCCCGCTGCGCGTGGATATGAGAGCCCCCCACTTCGTGGTCTACGTACAGAAGCTTCTGGAAGAGAAGTACGGAACGGAGATGGTGTACCGGGGCGGCCTGCGAGTCCACACCACGCTGGACCTGGAGATGCAAGAGATAGCACAAGAAGCGGCCCAGGAACGCATTGCAGAGCTGGCGGATAGACAAGTGAGCAACGCGGCCGTGGTTTCCATGGTGCCCCAGAGCGGCGAGATCCTCGTCATGTTGGGCAGCGTCGACTTCTGGGACGAGAAGATAGATGGCCAGGTCAACGTCGCACTGGCCTTGCGCCAGCCAGGATCCTCCATCAAACCTGTCAACTACCTAGCTGCGTTCGAGAAAGGCTGGACGGCCGCCACTCTCATTATGGACGTCCAAACGGAGTTCCCGAATCGGCCCGGTCCCTCCTACGTGCCCAGGAACTACGACGGCAAAGAGCACGGCCCAGTCCTTGTCCGCCAGGCGCTGGCTTGCTCCTACAACATCCCTGCGGTGAAGACGCTTCAGTTCGTGGGCGTATCAGACATGATCGCCATGGCTCAACGTCTGGGCATTACCACCTTCACAGACCCCGAGAGGTATGGGCTCTCCCTCACCCTTGGTGGCGGAGAGGTGATGCTTCTGGAGCATACTGGAGCGTACGCGGTGTTCGCCAATGGAGGAGTCCGCATCCCACCCGTAGCCATCCTGAAGATCGAGGACAGCCAGGGCCGAGTGATCGAGGAGTACGAACCGACTGAGGGGGAACAGGTCATCTCGCCTGAACACGCCTATCTGATGACCAGTATCCTATCGGACAACGAGGCGCGCACCCCAGCATTTGGTCCCGACAGCCCGCTGCACCTGTCGAGGCCCGCAGCGGCCAAGACCGGTACCACCGACGACTGGAAGGATAGCTGGACCGTGGGCTACACTCCCGATCTGGTCACCGGGGTGTGGGTGGGGAACAGCGCCAACACGCCTATGGATCACGTGGCCGGCTCGACCGGGGCAGGTCACATCTGGCACGACTTCATGGAGCGCGTCCTCGCCGATACGCCGTCGAAAGGCTTCCCCGTGCCCTCAGGGCTCGTGACGGCCAGAATATGCTCACGATCAGGCCTGGCGCCGACCGACCTTTGCCCTGAGACGAAGACCGAGATCTTTGTGGACGGGACGGCCCCCACTGAGCCGGACAACATCTACCAGAAGATCGGTATCTGCGCTGTCACCGGGCATCGTGCAACCGACTTCTGTCCCCCTGATCTGGTCCAGGAAAGCGTCTTCGAGGTCTACCCAGACGAGTACCGAGAATGGGCCGAACGAGCAGGGATAGTGCAGCCCCCCAAGGAGGAGTGCGAAGTTCACTCGCATCCCGCCACGGTGGAGCTGACTTCGATCGAGACTGGGCAGCAGGTCGAGGGCACAGTGGCGGTCCGGGGCACCGCGGATATCTCAGACTTCTCACACTTCGTCGTAGAGTATGGAATCGGTCCCGATCCCATCGGCTGGGGAGTGGTCGCTGGCCCTCAATACGAGCCCGTGCACAATGGCCTCCTGGCACGCTGGCGAACGCAGGACCTGGAGAACGGCCCTCACTCTCTGCGGATCGTCGTCTTCGATCATCAGAGTCACAGCGCTGAGGCAAGGGTCCAAGTGGTCGTGAACAACCAGCCGCCCAGCCCTACCTCAACACCAGTACCGACCGCGACTCCCGTGCCAACCATGACTCCATCTCACACGCCTACTTCCACGAGCACCACCACCCCCACAGCTTCACCGCCGACCAATACACCGACCACCGCGGCCACAGAGACGCCCGGGCAGACGCCCACCTCCACGCCCACAAACGTCCCCAGCCCGAACCCCACCGCGACCCTGACTCCCACCCCTTCCGCTACCCCGAGCGCGGAACCGGCAGATGCGACGCCGGAGTCTGGGTCATCCGGTTGACCGGCGGGGGATCCTACTCTCCCCGGCAGTGAGTTCAACCGCTTCACTCGTCAGGAGTTGAACCGTCTTCGCAAGGAGATGGGGCTGCCCCTGGTTCAAGACCAGGAATAGACCACGGAGCCTCCTAGTCCACGAACCTCAGGAGGGCGCCAATCCCGCCCAGTTCGGCAAGGTGCTCACGGTTCTCATCCCCCACGATGGTGATCTCGCAGTTCCGCAGGAAGGCCTCAGTAACCACGTGCTCTACTATGTCTTCCAGATGTTCTGTCTCCCCACCGCAGAACGGACAAGGACTGGTCATGGACAGAAGTCCGCAACCCTTGCAACGCTCCCCAGGGGCAACGAAGTTGTCATTCACTAGCAGCCTGAGCACTTGCCCTTTCTGCAACACGTGAAGGGTATCCTCCAGACCAGCGGCGCCAAGGTTCCCAGTATGCACTTCAGCCCGGAGACTGGCGATGCTGTCTCCATGGCGCTCCTCTGTGAGTTCGCGCACCACGCTCATGGTTTGCTCTCCTACCTCCACGGCTGAGCTCACCATCTCCATCGGAAAGGTGCCAGCCAACCTCTCCCTCAGATACTGGTGCAGATACTCGATGAACTCACTGACCACTTCGTCGGTGCCGGCAACGAATAACTGGTCGAAATGCTCGGACTGGAAGAGCGAAAAGGTCTGATCGGCGGTCTCCTTCAAGTGACGCATGACTCGGTCATCGTGATGGCGTTGGTAGCGCGCCTGGGCCCACCCTCCCTGGTCGTGCCTGCCAGGCACCTCGCCAAGCACCTCTGGTCGCTCCTCCACACCAGCAGGATCCACCAAGAAGATGCGCGCCCTGCCCTTCCCCACCAACACTGTGCAATGGCGCTGATAGCGATTCATGAACTCAATCATGGGCCTCATGCGGATGACGTGATCTACCGCCAGCAGGGGGCCCATCCTGTCCGCTAGACGAAACACCTCCCACAGACCGGCGGCGGAACACGCATAGACGGCGAGCCCGCCGCTGCCGACAACCATCTCCTCCGTCGTAAGCCTCTCTATGCGGGCAAGATCATCGGACACGGACTTCAGTTGGGCGCTCGTCCAGTGCTCGCGATCGGCTTGAGCCTCGGTGATCATGTTCTTCAGCCTGATCAGGCTCCCCTCCTCTGTCGGTTGGCCCTTCTCCAAGGGAAAGTAGAAGCTGCAGATCAGATTCTCTTCGTCTCGATAGCCAGACAGTTCCCTCAGTTCCTGCTTGTCAAACACAACTGACCTCCCTCTTATCTGCGGACGACCGCAAGTTCTTGTCCGCAGGAAGCACATCTGTTGTCATCAAGGTTGAGGGTCGTATGATAGCCAATTCTGCCAATGGCCACCGCTCCACACGAGGGACAAAGCGTATTCTCGAACTTGTCGCCTGGCATGTTCCCCACGTAGACGTACCTCAGTCCGGCCTGGCGACCGATCTCGGCTGCCCTGTGCATCGTGTCCTCAGGTGTTGGTGGCCGATCCAGCATCCTGTATTGTGGCGTGAAGCGCGACACATGCCAGGGAACGTCGGGGCTTATCCCGGCGAGAAAATGGGCGATCTGCCCTAGTTCATCGTCGCTATCATTGAGCCCCGGGATGAGCAGGGTCGTCACCTCGACCCACACGCCGCGCTCGTGCATAGCCTCGATGGTCTCCAGCACCGGCTCCAGCCTGGCCCCGCACATCCGGCGGTAGAATCGGTCGTCGAAGCTCTTCAAGTCCACATTGGCCGCGTCCAGATAGCGCTCGATCTCCTCCAGTGCCTCCAGCGTCATGTAGCCATTGGTGACGAAGATGCTCTTGATGCCCTCGCTCTGGGCCAGCTTGGCTGTGTCGTAGACGTATTCGAAGAAGACGGTGGGCTCCGTGTAGGTGTAAGCGATGCTGTCGCAAGCGTAGCTCTTGGCAGCGCGCACCACCTGTTCAGGGAGCAACTCCTCCCCCGTCAGGGCCAAGCCTTCCCGGGGTGCCTGGGAGATGTCAGCGTTCTGGCAGAAGCGGCAGTGGAAGTTGCACCCCACGGTGGCGATAGAGAAGCTGCGGGTCCCGGGCAAGAAGTTGAAGATGGGCTTCTTCTCTATGGGATCTACGTGAGCTGCGATGGCATCCGCATAGACCAGGGTGTAGAGTGTGCCGTCTTCATTCTCCCGAACACCACAAATCCCTCTTCGACCCGGCTTGATCGTGCAGCGATGGGCACACAGTGAACAACGGACGATGTCACCTTGGAGCCTCTCATACAGCATAGCTTCTCTACGCATGGTCTCTCCTCATGATCTCACCCACCAGCAGTCTCAACCTCCACGCGTTCTCCACGGCATAGGCCTCTGCGTCGTTGTTGAAGTAGGCGAACGTCTCACAACCAGCATCTCGAAGACGGCACACCTGCTCTGCCAGCTCGCGCAACTGCTGCTCGTCGTACAACCCACCGTACTTCACCCTGACACCATGCATGCGAGCATAGAAGACTCGCCCCGTGACCACCGACGGGCAGGTGAAACCTGGCAGGCTAACGTAGCAGAAGCCTACGTCCCTATCCCTCAGCAGGTCCACAACCGGTTCGACGTGCCAGGTCTGGTCTCGGAACTCGAAAACGTGCCGCAGATCTCTGGGCAGAAGCTCCAGAAAGTCAGCCAATCGCTCCAGGTCGCAGTGCCAGTTTGGTGGCAACTGGTACAGGATGGGCCCGAGTCTGTCCCCCAGCAGCCTGGCCCGCCCCAGAAACGCTTCCACCGATTCCTCGCAGCGGCGCAGCTTCTTGAGATGGGTGATGGTGCGAGGGGCCTTTAGCGCATACACGAACTCGGGCGGGCACTGCCTCCTCCAGCGGACGAAGGTCTTCGTCGAAGGTAGTCGATAGAAGGTGTAATTGATCTCGACACTGGGGAAGTACTTCGCGTAGTGGGCGAACCACTCACGCTGAGGCAGGTCGACAGGGTAGAAGAGGCCGCGCCAGTGCTTGTAACTCCAGCCCGATGTGCCGACGAAGAACCCGGCTCTATTCACTCTCTGGCCCCGTGACCGTGAGACTGACGAGCCTCAGGCCTCTATTCAGAATCAGCCCCTCGGCAGGAACCCCAGAGGGTTGCGCTTCACACCACCCTGTCGAATCTCGAAGTGCAAGTGGGGCCCTGTGGACCGACCAGTGCTCCCCATCAGTCCTATCAGGTGTCCGCGCTGCACCCCCTGCCCAGCTATGACTCTGATCTCGCTGAGGTGCGCGTAGAGTGTCTCGAAGCCGTTACCGTGGTTGAGGATAATGTAATTGCCATATCCACCCATCCAGCCTGTGGCGGCAACGTAGCCGGTGTCCGCGGCGTAGATGGGCGTTCCCGTGGGTGCTCCAATATCTATCGCCTGGTGACCTGACCAGTATCCTTGAGTCAGATACCCGCTGGTAGGCCACATGAAGTTACCAGAGCCCACCGGGGCGTCAGTCGGAGGCGGGGCAGTGGCCTGTACGTATCTGGGAACCACCGGTCTGGTGCCGCCGGGTATGACCAGGTGTTGGCCAACTTGCAGCTGGTATGGCTCGGCCAGGTCATTGTACTGGCACTCGACGATAACCATGGGGTCCACGCTGTACCGCTTGGCTATGCTCTCCAGAGTGTCCTCGGCTTTGACCTCGTGATAGGCGCCATCCTCCGGAAGGATGAAGAGCTGTTGACCAACAACTATGTAGTCCGGCCACGTCTCCAGCTCTGGATTGGACCACAGAACGCTCTCTGGTCGAAGTCCAAAACTCTGGGCGATCTTTGAGACATTGTCTCCAGCCTGGACAACGTAGATCATAACCCCTTGACGCCCCCTCTCAGGAATGATGGTTATCGGTGCCGCGCCCCTGGTGAGGAAATCCGGGTCCTCCTGTTCTGGATTACCCCAGGACACCAGGGTTGTCTGCTCACGCTCGCCCAGATCGAGATGGAAAGCCTCGGCTTGCCGCAGCCCATCGATGCCCAGCCCGCCGGTGGAGAGCACGAACGCAACGGACAGGACGATGGCCAAATGAGAAGCGTAGCGAGGTACTACCAGGTCATCGCTCTTGAACCACTGGAGCACGGCTCTTGCGGTGTGGAGGATGGTATCTTTGGTGGACGGTTGTGTCATGGAGGGGATGTCGCGGCCTCGTCTGCTGTCATAGAAGCTCCTTGGTCAGCTTTTCCAGCAACTCCTTGTTGCTCTTCGTCTTGCGTATGTAATCCAGCAGGGGCCCCAGCGCATCTGTCCCTCCCCCCATCTGATCAATCATGTTTC
>CAZOBP010000115.1:0-8997 GCA_964577995.1 uncultured Anaerolineales bacterium | reverse complement strand
CATCACCCATGTGGATGCGCCAACGAAATTACACCACTTGACAAGACACAAACGAGGCAGGAGAACAAAGGAAGGAGAGTGGGCATGTTCGATCACATACTGGTTCCTCTAGATGGATCATCTCTCGCAGAGTGTGTATTGCCTCACTCGTTCTCTCTAGCCCGTGCCTTCGGCTCCAAAGTCACGCTGTTGCGCGTATTGGAGCGCACTCACGCCGACGACCGACCTGGGTTCATCGACCCGCTTGACTGGCACATTAGCAGGACCGAAGCCGAAGCCTACCTGGCTGGGTGGGCTCATCGGCTGGAGGAGGGCGGCGTTGAGACCGGACATGAACTCCTGGACGGTGCGGTGGCTGACCAGGTAGTCGACTTTGTGCGCGATCATGGGATAGACCTGATGGTCCTCAGCAGCCACGGCCACGGGGGGCTGAGTGGCTGGAACGTCAGCGGGACGGTGCAGAAAATCATCCTTCGTGCCTACATATCCGTGATGATCGTGCGAGCCTACCAGCCGCTCGAGGCCAGCCTGACAGGTATCGCTTGCCGACGTTTGCTACTTGCGCTGGACGGCTCGATGCGGGCGGAATGTGCACTAACCCCGGCCGTGCAGCTCGCCCGCTTCTTCTCGTGTCAGCTATTGGTGGCATCTGTCGTGAGCAAGCCTGAAGTGACCCGCCATCGGCCCCTGACGTCGGAAGAGACCGACTTGATCGACAAGATCACGAGCCTCAACCAGCGAGAGACGGCCGGCTATCTACAGCGCCTGTCTTCTGGACTGTCTGCAGAGGGAATAGACGTAGACACGCATCTCTTGACGGGCGTCCGCGTCGCGGAGATTCTCCAGGAGTTGGTACAGCAGGAACAAGTGGATCTGGTAGTATTGAGTGCCCATGGCTCCTCAGGCGTGAGCAGATGGCCTTACGGCGGCCTGGCCACGAATTTCATCGCCTATGGGACCACGCCCTTGTTGATCATCCAGGACCTTCGTGCAGGCAACTTGCTTCCTACCGCCGCCGAGCTGGCCGCACAAGCGCACAGACCGCGCTGAGCAAGGCATGAGGGTCACAAGAGACATGGATTCAGCCCAAGACAACGCAGACCGCGACAGGGACGCCGGTACTACTGACCGAAGTGCGGTTCGGGCTCTGGCACTAGAGCTGGCCAGGAGTCACAGCGTCTCTGACCATCCCAGTCGCCGCGCCGTCCTTCTCGACCGTTCCAGCGTCCTGGAGACGGCTCTCAAAGATGCGTACCAGCGTCTTCAGTCCGAGGGCCAAGCGGCCAGCTCCTATGGGGCCGAATGGCTACTGGACAACTTCTACCTGGTGCAACAGGCGCTGCGCGATATCCGCAGCGATATGCCGAGACGTTACTACCGCCAGCTTCCCACACTGGATTCAACCCCCCTGGCGGGACTTCCCCGAATCTATGACCTAGCGCGGTCAATCACCAGCCACTGCGACTGCCGACTCAATCCTGATCAGATGGTGCGCTTCCTTCAAGCCTATCAGAGCGTGCAACCGCTGACCATTGGCGAGTTGTGGGCACTGCCGACCATGTTGCGTTTCGGAATCATGGAGACCCTGGCCCAGGCCACTGAGAGCCTCGAAGGACCAGCGGTCGATGGTGGCGAGGAACTGCTGGGCTCTACCCCGTTGGCTTTGCCATCAGATCTAGGGGACGGGACAACCATTGCCAACTCCATCTTCGGACTGCGCGTGTTGGCCACCATGGACTGGCAGGCTTTCTTTGAGAGTGTCAGCCTGGTGGAACAGGTGCTGCGCCGTGACCCGGCGAGGGTCTACTCGCGAATGGACTTCGAAACGCGCGACCGTTATCGTCGGACGGTCGAGGAACTGGCTAGAACCACAGGCCGGAGTGAGCAGGCGATTGCGCGGGAGACTGTCCGATTGGCCCGGCATGCGCAGGGAGACAGCGGGAACTCATCACGTACGCATCATGTCGGCTATTACCTGATAGACGCTGGGCGCCCGCTGCTCGAGAGCAACCTGGGGTACCGGGCTCCCTGGCAGAGCCGTCCGCGCCGTGGGCTGCTCCGGCATCCCACCCCGGCATACCTGGGCTGCACCGCGTTGCTGGCTGCGTTGATGGTTCTTGCCGTCGTCGTCTACGCGGACGCATCCGGTGGGTCCACGCTACAGACAATTGCTGCGGGCGCATTGATGCTAGTCCCATCGGTAACGGTGGCCGTCAACCTTACGAACTGGCTTGTCACGCACTGGCTGCCACCCCGCTTCGTGCCAAAACTGGATTTCCAGGAGGGTGTCCCCGCTGACTGCCGAACGATGGTGGTTATCCCCACGCTTCTCAGCAGCACCAGTGATCTAGAGAGCCTATTGCAGCAACTGGAACTTCATTCCTTGAGCAATCAGGACGATCATGTATGTTTCGCGCTGCTCACCGACTTCGTAGACGCCGCCCAGAAGCGGATGCCGGGCGACGACGTGCTCCTTGAGCAAGCGACGGCCGGCATACGCGACCTCAACAGACGACATGGCACAGACGACGGCGGCCCCTTCTACTTCTTCCATCGTGAGCGGAGGTGGAATCCTGGCGAGAACTGCTGGATGGGCTGGGAGCGCAAGAGGGGCAAGTTGACGGAGTTCAACCACTTGTTGCGGGGAGCGACAGGGACGTCCTTCGTGGTGCAAGAAGGAAGGTTGGACCTCCTTTCCAGCACGCGGTACGTCATCACTCTCGACACAGACACGTCTCTGCCCAGGGATAGTGCACGCCGACTCATCGGGGCGCTCTCTCACCCCCTGAATCGTGCCGAATTCGATGAGCAAAGCGGCGGGGTAATCGCCGGCTACACCATCCTCCAGCCCCGGGTGGAGATCATCCCCACCAGCGCAAACCGCTCCCTCTTTGCGCGGGTCTATTCTGGAGATACCGACGTAGACCTGTACAGCAGGGCGGTATCCGACGCGTACCAAGACCTATTCGGCGAAGGCATCTACGTAGGTAAAGGGATCTATGATCTGCAAGCCTTCGAACGCAGCGTGGCGGGATGCGTCCCTGAGAACGCCTTGCTGAGCCACGACCTGTTCGAGGGTATCCTGGGCCGCGTCGGATTGGTCACAGACATCACCCTCTTCGAAGACTACCCTCCGGACTATCTGTCCTTTGCGCATCGCGCCCATCGCTGGGTGCGAGGGGATTGGCAGTTGCTGCCCTGGCTGTTGCCCGTGGTGCCAACCGAGAGCGGGCGGGGCGTGCCTAACTACCTTCCAGCTCTTGGTCGCTGGCAGATCATGGACAATCTGCGACGGAGTCTGGGCCCGCCGGCGCTGTTCGCCTTGTTGTCCGCCGGCTGGTTGTGGCTGCCCGGCTCGCCGTTGATCTGGACCCTGGCGTCATTCGCTGTGCCAGCCGCAGACCTCGTCACCACCACGGTGACCGGGCTGACCCGGAGATCGCCCCGCACGTCCGTGAGCGGGCTCATGCAAAGTAATCGGTACGACGCGGTGCGGTTGCTGCTGCAACTCACCTTTCTGCCTTACACTGCGCAACTGACAGTGGACGCCATCGGCGCTACTCTCGTACGTCTGATAGCGAGCCACCGGCGCCTGCTCCAATGGACCACCTCCGCGCACACCATCTACCTCTTCGGCAAGGAGCGCAAGGTTGGCATAACCTGGAGACGAATGTACGTCGGGCCGATTCTCGCGGCGTCGGTCACTTTCCTCATAGTCTTGATCAAGCCAGGTGCCCTGTTTGTCGCCGCCCCGCTTCTCCTTGCATGGCTCATCTCTCCCCAGATCGCCCTCTGGACCAGCGCTCCCACAGTGCGACTGCAGAAACCGCTTTCCCCGGAGCAGCGCCAGGAGTTGCGCGGCTGCGCTCTCCGCACTTGGCACTATTTCGAGGAGTTCGTCGGTCCGGAGGACAACTGGCTGCCACCTGACCACTATCAAGAAGTGCCACGCGGGCTCGTCGCGCATCGGACCTCTCCAACAAACGTGGGCCTGCTGTTGCTTTCGACTTTGGCAGCCCACGATCTAGGTTTCATCGGCTTGGCCGATCTCGGATGGCGGCTAGGCTACGCCTTCGAGAGTCTGGGCAAGCTACAACGGTACCGCGGCCATTTTTTCAACTGGTATGACACACGTAGTCTGAGGCCCTTGCCTCCGCAATACGTCTCCACTGTGGATAGCGGCAACCTGGCGGCATGTCTCGTGGCCCTTCGACAAGGCCTGCTGGCCCTCAGCCACGCTCCGGTTCTCCGCTGGCAGCGCTGGGAGGGCCTACTCGATGCGTTGGCCGCGGTTGGCGAGATCGTGGACAGAATCGCCGGTCCAGAGGCTCTGACAGCCATCACTGAATGCCGCGAGCACCTGGGCCACATCAGTCGGCAGGTGCTCATGGTGCAGAACGAGCCAGAGCGATGGCCCACAATGCTCGGGAAGCTGGAGGAGGAACACTGGCCGGAGTTCGAACGGCTGCTAGGGCTAGCGATGGAATCAGTCTCGGGCTCTGGAGAGGCCGTGGTGTGGCGCGAGCTGGGGACCTGGGTGGGGCGGGTGCGGTATTACATCTTCGACGCCCGTCGCGAGACGGATCTGCTACTCCCCTGGATGGCCGCTGTCAGTGAGCCACCATCGTTGTTCAGCCGGCCGGAGGGCGACCCGGCGACGGCCGACGCCTGGCGGGCCCTGGTACTTGCCCTGACCACCAATCCACGGCTTGACGAAATCCCCAACGTGTGTGGTGAGGCACGGATACGACTGGCCCAACTCCAGGAAAACCTGCGCGATGATGACAGGCTGGCCGACGAGCTGGCGATGGCTCACATCTGGTGCAACCGCCTCCGCAACGGGCTAGACTCCTCCCGAGAGGCTGCCTCGGACCTGCTGAGGAACTACGAGAAGGTGGGCGCCCAGGCGGAGGCCTACTTCCAGGCTATGGAGTTTGGCTTCTTGTACGATGGACAACGCCAGTTGTTCCACATCGGCCATAATGCCACGACCGGGAGACTGGATGCCAACTACTACGACCTGCTGGCGTCGGAAGCCCGCATGACCAGCCTAGTAGGCATCGCCAAGGGTGACGTCCCCCAGAGCCACTGGGTGCATCTCGGTCGCCCCTTCACTCGGGTTGACGGCGAACGCCTGCTTCTCTCCTGGGGCGGCAGCATGTTCGAGTACCTCATGCCGGCACTACTGATGCGCGGCTACGAAGGTACGTTCATAGAGCAAAGCGCCCGCGCAGCTGTCCGCCGCCAGATGGCTTACGGCCGGGAGAAGGGCGTACCGTGGGGTGTTTCGGAGTCGGCCTACTACGCCTTCGACGCGAACATGGGCTATCAGTATGGTCCTCTCGGCGTACCGGGGCTAGGGTTGAGGCGCAACCTGGAAGCGGATCTGGTGATAGCTCCCTACGCCTCTCTGCTCGCTCTGTCATTCCAGCCCGAGCCAGTGATGAAGAATCTCTCCCAGTTCATCAAGCTGGGGATGCTCGGTCTGTACGGATTCTGCGAGGCCATCGACTACACGCCCTCGAGAGTTCCCCCGGGGCGAAGTAGTGCCATTGTGCGCTCCTACTATGCGCATCACCACGGCATGAGCCTCCTGGCCATGACCAACTATCTCCAGCACGAAGTGATGTTGGGTCGCTTCCATGCTGATCCTCGCATCCAGAGCGTCGAACTACTGCTGCAAGAGAAGACCCCTCGGCAGGCACCAGTTGAATACGTTCGGGCAGAGGCAGACCGGCCTGTTCACCGGGTCGGACCCGGACTCGTGCGCAGACCATGGAGCGTACCTGTGGGCGGACCTTCGCCCCAGGTGCGTCTGCTCTCCAACGGCCGGTACACCGTGCTCGTGTCCAGCACCGGCGGGGGCTACAGTCGTTGGCAAGAGATAGATCTCACGCGTTGGTGTGCCGACGCCACCATGGACGACTGGGGGGCCTGGCTGTACTTGAAGGACAGAGAGAGTGGTGCCCTCTGGTCGGCCGCCCATCAGCCGATCAGTTCTGCGACGGAGGACGAGGAGGTGGTCTACTATCCCTACGGGGCGGAGTTCCGCCGCCGACATCACGACATCGCCTCTCGGTTGGACATCATCGTGGCGCCCGATGACGATCTGGAGATCCGTCGTGTCATCCTGACCAACCACAGCGCACACCGGCGCCACCTGACACTCACCAGCTACGGCGAAGTCATCTTGGCCCCTCAGGCACACGACCGTAGCCATCCAGCGTTCAACAAGCTCTTTCTGGAAAGCGAGTATCTCCCAGAACTGCACGCCCTGGTGTTTCGCCGCCGTGCGCGTGCGGCCGGTGAAGAGCCGGTCTACCTCGGTCATACGGTGTGCACGAAGCATGGGGGAAGAAGCACCGATGCTCACGAGAGCGACCGCGGACAGTTCTTGGGTCGAGGCCGGACATTCCTCGATCCCCAGGCCCTCAGCGACGGCAGTTCCGGGCTTTCAGGGACCACGGGCGCGACACTGGACCCGATGTTCGCCCTCGGGGAGGACATCGAGTTGGGCCCCTACGCCACGCGGGAGGTCGCCTACCTCACCCTGGCTGCGAGGTCCCGAGAGGAGGTGCTGGCCCTGATCGAGCGCTATCAGGACTGGTCCCGCATAGAACTGGCCTTTGACCAGGCCCTGTCCCGCACCGACCTCGAGTTGCGCCACCTCGACCTGACCACGGCGGACTTGCAGCGGTACGATCAACTGCTCTCCGCGATTCTCTATCCTCACGCTGCGCTGCGTGCTGACCCCTCCGTCCTGACGGCCAACACGAAGGCGCAGCCCGGCCTGTGGCCGTACTCGGTTTCCGGCGATGCTCCAATACTGCTGGTGCGTATTGGCAGCGAGGGAGGACTGGCCCTGGTGCAGGAGCTGCTCAGAGCCCATGCCTACTGGCGAAACCGACAGATTGACGTGGACCTGGTGATTCTCAACCAGGAAGACATGGGGTACGACCAACCGCTGCACGGTCGGTTACGATCGTTGATCAGCCGCCTGGGCAATGAGGCCTGGCTGAACCGCCGTGGAGGGGTATTTGTCCTGTTCGCTGAGCAGATGGGCCAACAGGACCTGGTCCTGTTCGAGACAGCCGCCCGAGTTATTCTGGATGGGGAAAGGGGCTTGCTAGCGCAGCAACTGGGCCAGGTGCCCACCGAGCCCGCGCGTCTGCCACCGCTCTACCCGACCCTGCCCAAACCCGAGGACGTCGAGCCCACACCACCGCTGACCCGGCCTAGACACCTTCTCTTTGACAATGGTCTGGGCGGTTTCGCGGCCGACGGGCGAGAGTACGTGATCTATCTTGAGCCAGGGCAGAAGACGCCGGCCCCGTGGATCAATGTGATCGCCAATCCCAACTTCGGATTCCTGGTCTCCGAGTCGGGCAGCGGCTTCACCTGGGCAGAGAACAGCGGCGAAAACCGGCTCACCCCTTGGCGCAACGATCCAGTGAGCGACGCGCCAGGCGAGGTGCTGTATCTACGCGACGAGGAGACGGGGATCGTATGGTCGCCCACACCCCTACCGTCGGGCGCTCGAGCCCCATACCTGATCCGTCACGGCGCTGGTTACTCCGTTTTCGAGCATCACAGCCATGGCTTGAAACAGCACCTGCGCCTTTTCGTGGCACCAGACGCGTCGGTGAAACTGGTGCACTTGCGCCTGGAGAACGTATGGAAACGCCACCGCCGGGTCACCGCAACCTTCTACGCAGAATGGGTGCTTGGTACCCACCGTGAGAAGACCCAGCAGTACATTGTTTCGGATTTTGAGGCCGAAAGCCAGGCCCTCCTGGCACGTAACCCCTTCGACGAACGATTCGGGCGTCGTGTCGCCTTCCTAGCAGCCAGCCAGCCACTCCACGGCCTGACCGCCGACCGCACCGAGTTCCTCGGCTGTCAGGGAAACCTGGGTCGGCCTGCCGCCCTGGAGAGGGTCGGGCTGGCCAGCGCCGTCGATACTGGTCTCGACCCCTGCGCGGCCATCCAACTGCACGTCGATCTGGCTCCTGGTGAGGCGAAAGAGGTGTTTTATCTGTTGGGCCAAGGTGCTGACCGGCGAGAGGCCCTGCAACTGGTCAAGCGCTTTCAGGATCCAGCTCAGGTGGAGGCGGCCTGGGCCGCCACTGGCGAGTATTGGGATGGTCTGCTGGGCACCGTCACGGTGGAGTCGCCGGATCCAGCCATGAACCTGCTCTTGAACCGTTGGTTGCTCTACCAGACGCTCGCGTGTCGCCTATGGGCGCGTTCTGCGCTCTACCAATCGAGCGGCGCCTTCGGCTTCCGGGATCAGTTGCAGGACGTGATGGCCTTGCTGTTTGCCGCGCCTCAGTTGGCGCGAGCACATATCCTGCAAGCAGCTAGCCATCAGTTCGAGGAGGGAGACGTGCTCCACTGGTGGCACCCACCTTCTGACCCTGGAGTGCGCACCCGCATCTCGGATGACCTGCTGTGGCTTCCCTACGTGACCGCCCACTATGTGACCACCACGGGGGATGTTTCTATCCTGAACGAGAGGGTGCCCTTCTTGAAGGGTCAACCTCTGGAGCCAGAGGAGCAAGAACACTACGGCAGCTATGAGACCAGCGCTGAGCCCCATACCCTGTATGAGCACTGCCGCCGGGCCCTGCAACGGGGCACAACCTCCGGGGCGCACGGGCTACCACTCATCGGGTCCGGCGACTGGAACGATGGCCTGAACCGTGTGGGCATTCAGGGTCGAGGTGAGAGTGTGTGGCTGGGCTGGTTCCTATACGCCACCCTGATGCGTTTCTCTCCATTGTGCGCCTTGATGGACGATGAGGGGCAGGCCGCGAAGTATCGCGAGCAGGCGGAAGATCTGCGCCAGGCTCTGGAGGCCAACGCGTGGGACGGCGACTGGTACCTGCGCGCCTATTATGACGATGGAACGCCCTTGGGTACGGCGCAAGATGTTGAGTACCAGATCAGCTCCATCGCTCAGGCTTGGGCCGTCCTGTCGGGGGCGGCGGACCCTGC
>CAZOBP010000114.1:0-8997 GCA_964577995.1 uncultured Anaerolineales bacterium | reverse complement strand
GTCTGCCGGACACGCCCCCTCGCACAAGGCACCGTCCCCATCTCGAGGACGGCGCCAGCAACGAGTTCTCGGTGCACGTGGGCCGACCGTGACGTGTACAATCTACCCTACCCACCGCCAGAAGGCAAGCATGGGCTGTCTGGGCAACTGAGACAGGTTCGCCAGGCGCGGTTGCCCTGCAGTGGGCGCACACCGATTTGTAGCCGCACGGCATGCCGTGCGGCTACGGGTATGCCCCTGCGCACCTGGTGGCACGCGGCGGTGGAACCACCGGGATCCACACAACCGAGCACGGTCCTACTAACGTATCGCTGGACTTCGGTCCGGGGCGAGTACCGCTGGCGTGCTCTCGAACTCGGGGCAGAGTGTGGACGCGCGGCTAGAAAACAAAGGAGGGCCAAGACCATGGCGGCCTCGGCCCCCCTTCTCGAAAGGAGGAGGAAGATCTCTTCTAGGTCTATTATACTGGTGTGCCAGAGGTTGTTCAGTAAGCACGCCTACATTCGCCCCTGAGGGTGCCGGGGCGCTAGTCATGATCCTCGGTTTGGCGTATAATGGCAAACGAGAGATTCTGGCGGACGAGACGGGATGCACACCATCGGACTGCTCTATCACCCCAAGATCGACGAGTCGCTTCGATTGGCCGAGGACCTGGATGACCTCTTGAAATCGAGGGGCCTGTCGACGTGGGTGGGGTCAGCCTGGCAGGACGACGAAGTCAGAGAACGCGTCCCCAACCTAGATCTGATCGTCACGCTGGGGGGCGACGGCACAATCCTGAGAGCTGCCAGACTGGCCATGCTCGACGGCACACCCATTCTCAGTGTCAACCTGGGCCGTTTCGGCTTTCTGGCTGAGGTCCAGCCGGACGAAGCGGTGCGGGTCATGGATACGGTCCTATCGGGCGAGTACTGGCTCGAGGAGCGGATCATGCTCCATGCCGAGCTTCACCGCCGTGGCTCGATCGAAGAGTCGCGCGAAGCCCTCAACGACGTCGTCGTGGGACACGGCACCATCTCGCGAGTGGTGCGCCTGGCAGCCTACGTCGATGGCGAGGACTTTTCCGACTACGTGGCCGACGGGCTCATCGTAGCCACGCCCACAGGCTCGACCGCCTACTCCCTGGCCGCCGGAGGCCCTATCCTCCACCCTCGGCTGAGTGACATCCTGCTCACACCCATCGCTCCTCACAGAGCCCTCGGGCGGTCACTGGTCCTCCCTCCAGAGTCTGCCATCGAGATCCGTCTGTCCACCGAGTATCCAGCCGTCCTCACCATCGATGGCCAGATCGAAACGGAGCTGGAAGACGGAGATCGGGTACTGGTCACCTTGAGCCCTCACCGGTGCAGACTGGTCAGGACGCAGCCCACCAACTACTTCGGGCACAACTTGCTGGAGAGACTGAAGCAGTAGTCATGCCTGAGTCCATGTATTGCGTCAATCACCCCAACCGGGAGACCTTGCTGCGTTGTGGCAAGTGCGGCCAGCCCATCTGCGCCGAATGTGCGGTGCGCCACCCTGTAGGGTTGCGCTGTCCACAGTGTGCCCAACTGAAGAAGGTGCCCACCTATGACGTCCCGGCCACCTACTACTTGCGAGCGCTGGGTGCCGGCACCGGGGTTTCTCTGCTGTGCGCGGTGGTCGCGGAGATCCTTCCCCTATTCGTTCCTGTGATGTTCCTGTCATTCTTGCTGGCTATGGCGGCCGGAGCCATCATCGGCGAGGCCATCGGCCGGGCAGCGGACTACAAGAGGGGTAGGGGCTTGCAGGTCATCGCCGCTCTGTCCGTTCTCGTAGGCTCCATCGGGGGCACACTGTGCGTGGCCGCCTTCAGGTACGGCGGGATAGCGCTGCTCCTGATGCCGGGCTTTCTGCTCAACCCCTTCTACTGGTTATACCCGATCGTCGCCGCAGCGGTGGCCGTGACACGCCTGCGCTGAGCCGGCGGCTCCTGGGGGGACGCTTGCTCGCCTATTTGACCGTTGGCAACTTCGCTATCATCGAACGCCTGGAGCTCCGCCTCTCAGCGGGCTTCAATGCCCTTACCGGCGAAACGGGAGCTGGCAAGTCTATCATCATCGATGCCGTGAGCACCCTGCTCGGCGGCAGGGCCGAAACGGACTATATCCGAGCCGGCGCCGAACAAGCGGTCATCGAAGGCTCCTTCTCACCACCGCAAACCCTGTACCAGCAGCGTCTGCTTCCGCTGCTACAGGAGCACGGGCTGGACGAACAGGAGCAGGATGCTCTCATCCTGACCCGGGAGATCAACCGCAAAGGCCGCAACGTCTGCCGTGTCAACGGACGGCTGGTCACCCTTGGCCTACTGAGGGACGTCGGCCAGAGACTGGTGGACATCCACAACCAGGGAGAGCATCTCTCGCTCCTGCGCGTGCACCAGCACGTGGACTTTCTGGACCGGTACGCCGGGACGTTGGCCCTGCGCAGGCAGGTGGCGGACAGAGTGCATGCCCTCCAAGGAGTCCGCACGGAGCTGAAGGCGCTCCAACAGGACGAGCGAGAACTGGCACGCAGGACCGACCTGCTCCAGTTCCAGGTAGAGGAGATCCAGGCGGCGAAGCTTCAGCCAGGAGAAGAAGCGGAACTGTCTGCTGAGCTCACCATTCTGAGCAACGCTGAGCGGCTGATCAGCCAAGCCGACTCGATCTACAAGACCCTCAGCGAGGGTGACGGGCTGGAGGACTCCGTCCTCGATCACCTCGGGGAAGTCGCCGAAGACCTGGCCGAACTCGCCGGGCTGGACCCAAGACTGAAGGAACACCGAACCAGCGTAGAAGAAATCACCGACCAGTTGGGCGAAATCGCGACGGCGCTGCGCTCCTACGCCGAGGAGATAGAGTACGATCCCAGCCGGCAGGAGATGGTCGAGGAACGCCTTGGTCTCTTGCACAACATGAAGCGTAAGTATGGTGACTCCGCAGCAGAGATCCTCGCCTTCGCAGAGTCGGCAACGCAGGAGTTGGAGGGACTATCCCACAGTGAAGAGCGCGTGGCCGAACTGAGCGCTCGCGAAGGGGCGTTGCTCACCGAGATCGGTGAACTCGCCGGCCAGCTCTCCGGGGTCCGCCAACGCACCTCCGAAGCGCTCGCCCAGGCCATGGAAGAGGAGTTGAAGGAACTGGGCATGGAGAAGGCCCATTTCCAAGTATCCCTGACGCGGAGAGAACGCGACAGAGGGGTCGAGGTAGGCGGAAAGCACTACGCCTTCGATTCCACAGGGATTGACCAGGTGGAGTTCTTGATCTCGCCCAACGTGGGAGAGCCCCTCAAGCCCTTGGCCAAGATTGCCTCAGGGGGCGAGACAGCGCGACTGATGCTGGCCATGAAGACTGTCCTGTCCGCCGCGGACGAAGTACCGGTCCTCATCTTTGACGAGATAGACGCGGGTCTGGGGGGCCGGGCCGGCAACGTGGTGGGGCGCAAGCTCTGGGCCTTGGCCAGAGATCACCAGGTTCTGTGTGTCACCCATCTACCCCAGATCGCCGCCTTCGGTGACACTCACTATCGGGTCGCCAAGGCCGTCCGATCCGGCCGCACCATCACCTCACTGGAAGAACTTGACCCCGACGCACGGACCGAGGAGCTGGCCGAGATGCTAGGGACCAAGAGTGAGGCCACTCACCGCAGCGCTCAGGAGATGCAGGGCGAGGTCGAGAGATGGAAAGCTGCGGTCGAAGGTACATCGTCGAGTCCGTCGCTGGCCACCAGCGAACCGGAGCGGAGTGTATAGCAATCGGCGGGCGATGTTGACGCCCACCGACGGTTTCTATCCTCCAAGAGCCGCGACACAACTCACGGCACACGTCCAGCGGGCCGCCCCAATAGGCCAAGGCAAAGCCACACCCGCAGTGCCAGACAGATCACTGCCGCAGCGATCTATGCACGTCCGAGCAGATGCTGGCGATGAAGCAACTGGTCAGAGGCTAGTAGGTGACCTTCGGAGGCAGCCTCTTGGCCTGCTGGACCCAATCCCGTACCATCTCCAGAGTGGGGAGCCTGCGTACCAGGCTCTTGGCCTCGTTGGTCCTGACCAACGCCTCGTAGAGATGCTCGGGCACACGATTGCGCAACTCCCTGACCGTGTCTACGCCCGCTTCCTCCAACAGATCTGAGTACTCCTCGCCGATCCCCTTGATGCGCATCAGATCAGCCAGGTTCACCCACTCCAGGATCAAAGCGTGGCCGATGCCCGCCCTCTCCTCTATCTGCTGGCGGCCTCCTGGCGTCGCCCCCTGGGCCAGCAACGCCTCCACGGTGGCGACTCCAGCCTTCCTCAACTGCTTGGCATACACAGGTCCGATGCCCTCTATGGTCTCCAGCTTCGTCATCACTACCTCCCTGCTCTCTCATCCCACTCCAAAGCGAGATGGTGTCATTCCATAGCGGCGGACAACAGCTTCGTCAACTCCTCCACCACTTCAACATGCCCCACCTCGTAGTACTCCTCCACGAGATGGTTGACCATCCCCATCAACCGCCGCACCTTGCTCACGCCCTCTGAGACGTACCTGTCGGCCTGGTCGTCCGCCATGTCGCCGGTGGCAAAGGCGCACTTGTCCACCCGAGACAATGCCCAATGCAGCAGCGCCTCAGCCGCGTCATCTCCCAGTGCCGGAGTTACGATCCCGCCCTCCAAGATCATTCGCGCAGCTCGCTGTCTGCGCCCCTCCAGTTCTGCCTCCGAGACCATTCTCCTTCCTCCTTGCCCTGCTGTTCCAGATTATAGCAGATCACCCCGTAGGCCGCCACGGCAATTGGAAAGGTGTCAGACTGCGGCCACGAGACTCACCGCGCGGTTGAGGCCTACGGCGAGGGGTGGTATGATAAACACGGCGCACAGCACCCAAGGTCAGGACGACGGGGAGGAGCCCTCAGCATGATACCTCTCAAGTTGAGCATGCGAAACTTCATGTGCTACGGCGAGCAGGTCTCTTCGCTGGATTTCTCCGGCATCCATCTAGCCTGTCTCGCCGGCGACAACGGCCACGGCAAGTCGGCCATCATCGACGCCATGACCTGGGCGCTCTGGGGAAAGGCGCGTGCCCACCGAGACGACGACTTGGTCCATTTGGGGGCAGCAGACATGGAAGTGGAGCTCGAGTTCCTCCTCGCGGACAATCACTTTCGAGTGCTGCGCCAGCGACAGAAGAACGGGACCAAGGGTCGGACGACACTCGAGTTCCAGATTCTGGACGACGGACAGTCCCGCTCGCTGACGGGCAACACCGTCCGTCAGAGTCAGGCCGCCATCACCGAGACGCTGCACATGGAGTATGAGACCTTCATCAACTCCGCCTTTCTCCTGCAAGGTCGCGCCGATGAGTTCACGGCGCACCCCCCCGCTGAGCGGAAGCGCATACTGGGGGAGATACTAGACCTCAGCCAGTACGACAGACTGGAACAGAGGTCCAAGGAGCGAGCCAGGGGACTGGAGCTTAAACTGTCTCAGGTCCGGGCTAGTCTTGCGGAGATAGAGCGAGAACTGGCTCACAGAACGGAGTACAAGTCGGAACTGAAAGAAGCGGAGGGGGTCGCTCACGGCGTAGGCGCTAGCCTGAGGACCCAAGAGGACCGCCTCCGAACCCTCCGCGAACAAGGAAAGGAACTCGAGCTCAGGAGGGACCAGCTTCGGCAAGTGGAAGACGAGCAGGAGCGCAAGCACTCCCAACTGAAGCGTGTGAACGCCGAGCTGGACCAGACAAGAGAAAGGATATCCGATTATCAAAGCATCATCTCGGAGGCGGCCGGCATCGAAGACGGCTATAGCTCTCTCCTGGCCGCCCGACAGATCAATGAGCAGCTCTCTCGCAAGCTGAGCCAGCACATGAGTCTCAACGAACAGAAAGCCGAGCTGCGCAGGGCCGTCGAGGGAGCCCGAAGCAAGCTTCTCGTCGAGCGAGAGCGACACTCGAGCAGCGCTCGCAGTCTGGAGGACAAAGTCAACCGTGCAGAAGCGGTGGAGGCCAGGCTGGAAGTAGTCCGCATCGAGCTGGCACAACTGACCTCGAGGGAGGAAGAGCGGGAGAGCCTGCTCCTTTCTGAGCAGCGGTTATCGAACGAGATAGCTACCCTGCGCGCCCAGAACGAACAACTGAAGTCTGAGATGGACCTCCTCAAGGAGAAGCTGAATCTGCTCCAGGAGGCGGAAGCCTCTTGTCCCCTGTGCGGGTCGGAGCTTCAAGAAGAGGAAAGAAAGCACATCGAGGACAACTATGCCGGGGCGGGCAGGGAAAAGGGGGACTCCTACCGGCTCAACGCCACCTCTATCCGACGTCTGAGCGAGTCTCTTGAGGACACCCGCCACGCCAGAGAGGCATGTGACGCAGAGCTGGCGACCCTCGCATCGCTACGGGGTGAGAAAAGCGCGTTGGCCCAGAGGCTGGAGGAGACACTGGCGGCCAAGCACGAACTCGAGCAGGCCAGAGCCAGACTGGCCTTCCTGGACGAGCAGTTGGAGAGGGAAGAATTCGCACCCGAGGAGAGGGAGAGCCTTTCAGAACTGGAGCGACAGCTCGCCTCCCTGGGCTACGACGTACAGGAGCACGAGAAGATACGCCAGACGTTGGCCGAGACAGCTCGATTCGAGCAGGCCAAGAAAGAGCTCGACGCCGCCGGAGAGCGCTTGAAGGCGGAGACGCTCAGGCTGGATGAGCGCGAGCAACAAGCCAAGGGCCTCGATCAGGAGCTTGAGGACCTCAGAACCAAGAAGAGCGCCTTGAACGCACAGGTAGCCGATCTGGAGGTCACCACACGCGACCTTGACGAGCAGGCACGCCTCGTGGAGCAGCTCCAGTTGCAGGACGCCGATGCACAACTCCGCCTTGGTGCGGTCAGGCAGAAACTGGCCCACCTCTCCTATCTCGACAAGGAGAAGGAGGAAAGGTCCCGGGAGGAGCGACAAGCGCAAGAGGAAAAGGGCGTCTACGATGAACTACGAGTCGCCTTCGGCAAGAAGGGCGTCCAGGCCATGATCATCGAAGCCACCATACCGGAGATCGAGGAGGAGGCCAATCGCCTCCTGGCTCGAATGACCGACGGCAGGCTGCACGTCCGGCTGATGAGCCAGCGCGAAACCCTCAAGGGCAAGACGGTGGAGACCCTGGACATAGAGGTGGCGGACGAACTCGGTCCCCGCAGCTACGACCTCTTCTCCGGTGGCGAGGCCTTCCGCATCAACTTCGCGATCCGCGTGGCGCTGGCCAAGCTACTGGCGCGGCGCGCCGGAGCGAGGCTCCAGACGCTCATCGTGGACGAGGGCTTCGGCACCCAGGACGCCCAGGGCCGGGAGCGGCTAGTAGAGGCCATCGGCTCGATACAGGACGACTTCGAGCGTATCCTGGTGATCACCCACATCGAGGAACTGAAGGACTCCTTCCCTGTGCGCATCGACGTGTTCAAGACACCACAGGGCTCTCAGATTGTGGTAGCCTAGTGCGCACCAACGTGCCAGCGCCCGACTTCGCCTTCTATAGTCGTCTCTCGGACTCCCCCTTGCGAATCCTCCAGCGAATCATGGCTTCCTCTATCTGACTTCGCAGCGCCCGGTGATCCTCTACCAGCAAGACGAGGGCGCTCCTGAGGAGCATTCGGCTATCCATCCACAGCCTCAACTGCTGTCTCGACTTCGGCAGCAGCTCCACGTGCACCACCAGCGCAGGCGTCTGCCAAAGAGGCCTGAGGAAGTTGCGCGAAGAGAAAGGCTGCCTTGATGGGGGATACAGCGTGGCCAGGGAGGCAGTGCGAGTCTGAACGATGGAGTCATAGAGCACATGGAAACGATACAACGGCAGGTGGATAAGCATCCCATCCTCGCCGCACTGAACGTAGGCCAGCCTACTCATGACGAAGGTCAGGAGAAGCAGGATCACGGATAGGAGGAGAGTCATCACCACGGGCAATCGCAGTACCCGGAGCAAAGGGTGATCCCAGACCAACAGGACCACCGAAACCAGCAGCAGCCAAAGGCAGGGGCCCCGATAGTAGCTCACTAGCCGCCGGTACAGCAACAGCGCATGTCTTGTCCTGATCTGACCTTGTTCCTTCTTCATCGCCCTTTGTGCAAGTAGTCACAAAGTCGAGCAATCACGCAGACATCGCAACCTGGTCGCTGGGCGTGGCACACCCGCCGACCGTGGGCCACCATGTTCACGTGAAAGTCGTACACCGCACCGTCAGAGACCATACCACCGAGTATCTCGTGGGCCTTCTCGGCCGAGGTACCGGATTCAATAAGCCCCACTCGTCGGCTGACCCTCAGCACGTGCGTATCTACGGGAAGCACCGGCCTGCCCAGCGAGAACAAGAGCACGCAGGCCGCTGTCTTGGGCCCGACACCCTCCAGAGACTCCAACCATGCCTTCGCCTCGTGGACGTCCATCTCCTGGAGAAAGCTCAGGTCGAGATCACCCCTTTCCCCCAGGATTGCCTCCAGCGCCCCCTTGATACGCGGCGCCTTGATGCGCCCCAACCCTCCGGACCTTATAGCCTCGATCGTCTCCTCCAAGTCACCACGCAGCACGTCCTCCCAGGCAGGAAACCTGTCCCGCAAGCGAGAGAAAGCTCGATTGCTGTTTACGTCCGAGGTGCTCTGCGAGAGAATAGTACGCACCAGTTCACTCAACGGGTCCCGATGCGGTTTCCACGGGTGATGTCCATACTCACCAATGAGGAGTTCGTGGACGTCCTTCACCTTCTCCGATGAGCGCGCCTGGTTGTCTTTCTCTCGCAAACGACCTCCGCAGCGCAGCCTGCTACTCGGCCGCATGGCGCACCGGGCGATGACCCATCAGATTGCCGGCGGTCTGATGGTCACGACCTGCTGTAGCCCACAGCACAAAGGCCACACGTACCGCTCGTTTGTCCCAAGTTGGGAGACGAGGCAAACGAACCCCGCCATGAAGTGCAAGAGGCGGGACATCTGGTGGCCCGCCTCCTGGAATATACTAGATGTTGCTGTGTCAGGCAACTTCACACAGC
>CAZOBP010000113.1:0-9078 GCA_964577995.1 uncultured Anaerolineales bacterium | reverse complement strand
TTGGCTGGTCCCAAGTCGTGTAACTTCATGACTCCTCCGAAGGACCCTCACCCCAAACAAGCATCTGCAACTCTGTGGTAGAGCATCGCGGTTGCCGTGGAAGAAAACACTAGGCCTCCTCCACCTCTACAAGGTGCCGAACCTTGTAGACCATACCCCGTATGGCCGGATTGTCGGGTTGTACCACCGACTGGCCCAGCCGAATGAGGCCCAGCGCCTTGATGGTGCCCTTCTGGTTTCCAGAGTACCCTATGCTGCTCTTGACCCAAGTGATTCGTAGCTGCTTGTCAGTCTTGGCCATTTGACCGCTCCCAGAAGGGTAACACCTCTTCCACCGGCTTACCCCGTCGGCGCGCCTCTTCCTCAGGAGCTCTCAACTGCCTCAAGCCCTCTATGGTCGCCGAGACCACATTCAGGATGTTGGCGCTGCCCAACGACTTGGTCAGAATATCCCGTATGCCGGCTGCTTCGACTACTGCCCTCACGCCTCCGCCAGCAATGACGCCCGTACCAGTTGAGGCCGGCTTGAGCAACACTTTGGCCGCCCCAAACCTAGCCATCACCTCGTGGGGAATTGTGGTGCCGCTGATGGGCACCCGAACCATGTCCCTCTTTGCCTTCTCGATGCCCTTGCGGATGGCCTCGGGTACCTCTCGTGCCTTACCAACGCCCGCACCGACGCTGCCTCGGCCATCACCCACCACGACCACAGCTCGGAATCCGAAGCGGCGGCCTCCCTTGACCACCTTGGCGACGCGGGCAATGTGGACAACGCGCTCCTGAAGGAATTCCTCTTCCATGAATATCCTCTTTCCCCAACTCTACTCAAGACATCAAACATATGCTGGCCCGGCTCGTCGACGGCCAGGATATCGTCTACTTGGTGCTAGAACTCCAGCCCCTCGGAGCGCGCCCCCTCAGCGAGAGATCGAACGCGACCATGATACTTGTAGCCCCCTCGGTCGAAGACAACCTTTTCGATGCCACGGGCCTTGGCTCGTTGCGCCAGGATCTCGCCCACCACCTTGGCCTGCTCAGACTTCTTCAGTCCTGCGATCTGTCCTCGAACCTCCGGATCCAGAGTCGATGCAGCGACCAGCGTCCGGCCCCCGATATCGTCGATGACCTGAGCGTAGATGTGTTTCAGACTACGAAATACGGAAAGACGAGGGCGATCCTCGCTGACCCGCAGCGTCTTCCGCACCCGCAGATGTCGGCGGCGGCGCGCGGCTGCACGGTCTCTTCTGCTGCTCATTCTATTCTGCCCCCACCACGACTGCCTCCCATCTTTGCGAGGTGCTAGCCGATCTTGCCAGCCTTACCGGCCTTTCGACGAACATACTCGCCCACATAGCGAATGCCTTTCCCCTTGTAAGGTTCTGGCTTGCGCACCGCTCGGATCTCAGCCGCCACTCTGCCCACCAGCTCCTTGTCCACACCTTCCACCGTGATGTTGCGATAGCTCTTGTCCACCGAGAGGGTTATCCCTGGCGGCGGTGCTATCTGAACGGGATGCGAGTAGCCTACAGAGAGGACGAGGTTGTCACCTTCCGACTGGGCGCGGTAGCCAACGCCCTGGATCTCAAGCTCCTTGCGGAACCCTTCGTGAACCCCTTGCACCATGTTAGCCAGCAGGGCTCTCGTCAGGCCGTGCAACGACCGGTGGAGCCTGTGATCAGTAGGACGAGCTACCACTAATTCGTTGTCTTCAAGGCGTACAGAGATATCCCTGTGAAAGGTGCGCGCGAGCTCGCCCCTTGGCCCCTTGACAGTCACCTCGGACCCGCGGATCGTCACCTGCACATCCGATGGCACCGGTATGGGCATCTTGCCTATGCGAGACATCAGAGCGTACCTCCCGTGCCTCCCCACCGATACGCAGGGGTTGCACCCGTCACGTCAGGGAGCACTGCTTGACAGTCGTCACTACCATACATAACACAGAACCTCACCACCGACGCCCATGCGTCTCGCCTTCTTGTCGGTCATGATCCCCTTGGAGGTGGATAAGATAGCCACACCCATGCCGCTCTTAACCCTGGGCACTTCCTGCTTGCCGGCATAGATCCGGCATCCAGGTTTGCTCACCCGCTTCAGGGCCGTGATGACGGGTTCTCCATCCTCTGTGTATTTCAGCCATATCCTGAGCATGGGCTGAGGTCGATCCTTGGTTACGTCGAAGCCCTGGATGTACCCTTCCTCTCGTAACACCTGGGCAATGGACACCTTCATCTTGGACGAAGGCGCGATTACCTGTGCGTGTTTCACGCCGAGGGCGTTTCTGATACGGGTGAGCAGGTCAGAGATGGTATCAGTGTACATGATGGAAAAGCCCTTTCTCATCTACCAACTGGACTTGGTGACGCCAGGAATCTTGCCCTCCAGGGCCAACTCTCGAAAGCATATTCGACACAGCCCGAAACGCCGCATGTACGCCCGTGGGCGCCCGCACAAAGTGCAGCGATTCCGCACCTGCGTCCCGAATTTCCTGCGCTTCTCCCTGGCAATCATTGACTTCTTGGCCACTTCACCTCCAAGAGCACACTACTGAGGGATCGATTCCCTTGCCCGTCATATCAAACCCTCTCGAATGGCATACCTAATAGTGCTAGCAGTCGTCTCGCTTCCTCGTCAGTCTTGGCAGTGGTGACGAGGCTGATCTCCATGCCCCGCACCTTGTCGATGGAATCGTAGTCTATCTCCGGCCAGGCCAGTTGTTCTTCCAGACCGAGGGTGTAGTTGCCCCGACCGTCGAAGGCGTCGCGAGAGACACCACGGAAGTCCCGCTGGCGCGCCAGCGTGACGTTCACCAACCTGTCGAGGAAGTGATACATCCGCTGACCTCGCAGGGTAACCTTCGCCCCGATGGCCATGCCCTCCCTGAGCTTGAAACCAGCGATGGATTTGCGGCTTCTGGTGATAATCGGCTGCTGTCCGGTGATGGTGCTCAGATCTCGCGTAGCCCCATCCAGAGCCTTGGCGTCCTGCAGGGCCTCTCCCAGCCCGATATTGACCACGATCTTGACCAGACGTGGCACCTCCATCACGTTGCGGTATCCAAAGTCCTCCATCAGAACCGGCACAATCTCCTTGAGGTAGGTCTCCTTGAGTCTGGACATGATGGCTTCTCCAACCGGGGTCCTATGCTAGTCTATGGTCTCGTTGCATTTCTTGCAGACCCGAACCTTGTTTCCTGTGGGCTGAATCTGGTAGGCCACTTTGGAGCGCTGGCTGCAATGAGGGCATATCAGCGCAACATTCGAAAGCCGCAAGGGGGCCTCGCGCTCAATGATGCCAGCCTGAGTCCGCACCCGCCCCGTAGGCTTGGTGTGCCTCTTCACGATGTTGATGCCCGATATGATCACCTGGCTCTTGTCTGGCAGGACCCTGTGAACACTACCTCTCATACCCTGGTAGTCGCCTCGGATCACCTCCACAGTGTCGCCCTTCTTGATTCTTCTCATCTCTTCGACCCTCGTCACCTGGCAGCCCGCTTCAGAGGACCTCCGGGGATAGCGAGACGATCTTCATGAATCCCCGATCCCTCAACTCTCGGCCCACCGGACCGAAGATGCGGGTGCCTTTGGGGTTCTGGTAGTCGTCCAGGATTACGGCTGCATTCTCATCAAAGCGAATGTAAGAGCCGTCGGATCGCCCGTACTCCTTGGCAGTCCTCACAATCACAGCCCTTACGACTTCACCCTTCTTGACAGATCCGGAAGGAATAGCCTGCTTCACAGTAGCGATAATGATGTCTCCCACACGCCCGTAGCGGCGCTTCGATCCTCCCAGGACTTTGATACACATGATTTCTCGTGCTCCGGTGTTGTCGGCCACCCGGAGACGGCTCTCTGCCTGGATCATCCCTCTACCCTCTCTGGCCCGCCCTCACGATCTCTTCTACCACCCAGCGCTTCTCTTTGCTCAGAGGGCGACTCTCGGAGATGCGCACTACATCGCCTATCTGGCAGGCGTTGTCGGCGTCATGAGCCTTGAACTTCTTCCGGCTCCTGACGACCTTCTTGTACAGAGGATGTCGGCCCAATCGCTCGACCGTCACCACGACCGTCTTGTCCATCTTGTTGCTGACTACTGTGCCGACCATGGATCGGCGCTGTCCGCTCATGGTGACTCCTCCTCGGCTTGCTGCAACTCCCGTTCTCTCAGGATGCCTCTGGCACGGGCAATGTCCCTTTTCACCTGACCGATACGGTTGTGGTTGGTGAGTTGATTAGTGCTCAATTGAAACCGGAGATTGAAGAGTTCTTCGTACATGTTCTCCAACTCGTGCCGCAACTCGTCTGAAGTCATGTTTCTGAGGTCTAGCGCCTTCATAAGCCGGCTCCTCGCTGTCACAGTTCATATCTGGATACAAATTGGGTCTTGATGGGCAACTTCTGGGAAGCCAGACGGAAGGCCTCTCGAGCCGCACTCTCCTCGACACCTGCGATCTCGAACAACACGCGGCCGGGTTTGACGACGGCGACCCAATGATCGACGTTTCCCTTGCCGCTACCCATTCTGGTCTCCGCCGGCTTCACTGTGACGGGTTTATGTGGGAAGACGCGTATCCACAGTTTGCCGCCTCGTCTCACGTAACGCACTACGGCCCTACGTGCTGCCTCTATCTGTCGGCTCGTGATCCACGACGGTTCGAGAGCCTGAAGTCCATAGTCACCGAAACTCACCTGCGCGCCGCGAACGGCCCTGCCCTTCATGCGCCCCCGGTGAGCCTTCCGGTACTTCATCCGTTTGGGCATCAACATGACCGGTTACCCCCTACGCTTGAGGATTACAATCCCCGGCCGAACCCCATCTCTTCAGCCGGTTCCTTCTCTGGGAGGACATCACCCTTGTACACCCACACTTTCACGCCGATGCGCCCATAGGTGGTGAGCGCCTCGCTGCGGGCGTAGTCAATATCGGCCCGCAAGGTATGCAAAGGAACGCGACCCTCCATCGTCCAGTCGCGCCGGGCCATCTCAGACCCAGACAGACGACCACTACAGGCGATTTTGATCCCGCCGATCCCGAGTCGCATGGCCCTGGCTGCGGCCTGTTTCATCGCTCGCTTGTGAGAGATTCGTCTCGCTAGCTGCGCGCTGATGTTCTCCGCGATCAGATAGGCGTCTGATTCGGGCTCCGGCACCTCTACCACCTCAATACGTGCTTTCTTCCCAGTCGCCTCTTCGACCTGGCTACGCAAGAGGTTGACGCTTGCTCCCTTGCGGCCGATTACGATCCCCGGCCGGGCCGTATGCACGGTGATAGATACCTGTTTAGGAAAACGCTCAATGTCGATTCTAGAGATGCCTGCGCGGGCCATCTCCCCACGGATGAGTTTTCGAAGCTCGAGATCTTCGCGCAGAAGATCGACGTACTCCTCACCCTCGGCGAACCACCTCGCCCTCCAGTCCTTGTTGACCCCCAGCCTGAACCCTACAGGGTGTACCTTTCTGCCCAAGCTAGCCTCTCCTTCCTCGCGCCTATGCTCATGCTTCCTCTAGTTCGCTGAGAACCACGGTGATGTGCGACGATCTCTTCAAGATGGGCTTGGCCCTCCCGCGAGCTCCAGCCCGGTATCTCTTCATGGTTGGCCCACCATCGGCCGCTATCCTAGAGATGTACAAGTCAGATTTGGACAGTCCGTGGACATCCTCCGCGTTCGCCGCTGCGGATTCTATGGCCTTGGAGACTGGCTTGGCGGCCGCTTGCGGCAGGAACCTCAATAGAGCCAGCGCTTCATCTACCGGCCGTTCTCGGACCAGATCCACCACCAGTCTCACCTTTTGTGGTGACATAGGTACGTATTTCTCCACAGCCCTGATCTCGAGTCCCATGTCGGCACCTACATCTTCCCTCTGATACTTGTTGCCTTCTCACGATAGCCATGGCCCCTGAAAGTGCGGGTAGGCGCAAACTCCCCCAGCTTGTGGCCTACCATGTTCTCCGTGATGTAGATGGGCACATGGCGACGCCCATCGTGCACGGCGATCGTGAGGCCGATCATCTCAGGAGATATGGTGGATGCGCGCGCCCAGGTCCTGATCACGCGCTCGTCGCCGGTCTCCTTCATGCCCCTCACCTTCTTGAGTAGCTTGGCATCTATGTAGGGACCCTTCTTCAGTGATCTGGTCATGGGCTATCTCCTCCTCGCTCCTCGACGACGCACTATCCATTTGTCCGTTTCCTTGCGGCGGCGAGTCTTCTTGCCAAGGGTCTTCTTGCCCCAAGGGCTCTTGGGCGATGGCATGCCTATCGGCGCTCTACCCTCACCACCACCGTGGGGATGGTCACGGGGCGACATAGCTGATCCGCGAGTGGCTGGCCTTCGGCCCAGCCATCGAGACCTGCCTGCCTTGCCCAGGTTGATGTTGCCCCAGTCTGTGTTTCCCACCTGGCCTATGGTAGCCAGATTGTCAACATTGACCAGGCGGATCTCGCCCGACGGCAGCCGGACCTGAGCGTACCGCCCTTCCTTGGCCAGCAATTGAGCAGATGTCCCCGCGGAGCGCACCAGTTGCCCTCCCTTGCCTCTTCGCAGCTCGATGTTGTGGATCAACGAGCCTACCGGGATGTTGGCAATCGGCAGTGTGTTCCCCACTCGAATGTCCGCATCGGGACCAGACTCCACGACATCATCGACCTTGAGCCCCAGCGGGGCGATGATGTATCTCTTCTCACCGTCGGCGTATACCAGCAGAGCGATGCGAGCCGAGCGGTTGGGATCATACTCGATGGAATCCACCCTGCCTGGAACGCCGAACTTGTCTCGCTTGAAGTCTATGACCCGATACCTGCGCTTGTGTCCCCCACCCTGATGGCGAACGGTGATGCGCCCCTGCGAGTTTCGACCGGCCTTCTTCCGCAGCGGCCTGAGAAGCGAGCGCTCAGGCTCAGTGCGCGTTATGTCGTCGAAGGTGGTGACGCTCATGCCTCGCCGTCCGGGCGATGTGGGCTTGTAGACCTTGATTGGCATGACTATACTCCCTCAAAGAAACCTATCGACTGGCCTTCGGCCAACTTGACCGTAGCTTTTTTGCAGGGATGAGGTGCGCTGACGTGACGCCCGTAGCGATGTCTCTTTCCTGGCACAGTGATGATGTTCACAGCGGTCACTTTCACGTCGAAAACCCTCTCCACCGCTTCCTTCACCTGATGCTTGTTGGCCTGGGGGTGAACCTCAAAGGTATACCTGCCCTGGTCTCCTTGCAGGGTGGTCTTCTCTGTCACGATGGGGCGTCTGAGAACCTCGTAAGGATGCACCGTACTCCCTCCTATCCTCTACTGTCCCAGAACATCCTCGATCACCTTCACAGCCGCAAGAGGCAGGACAAGATAATCATATCCAAAGATGTCCACCATGTTCAGGTACTGCGCACGCAACGTCTTGGCGTGGGGAAGGTTGTTCACCGACTTCTCGACGTTGTCATCCCTCTCCGGCAGCAAGATCAGGGCGCTCGAGGTGCCCGTCAGGCCGTCCAACACAGTCAGCATCTCCTTGGTCTTGGGAGCGGCCATTTCGAGCTTGTCCACGAGCACAACCTGGCCTTCGCGGGCCTTGACCGAGAGGGCCGATCTCAAAGCCAGGCGGCGCATCTTGCGGGGCATGGCCTTGCGATAGTTCCTGCCCGCCTGGGGTCCGAAGACCACGCCGCCCCCTCGCCACTGAGGTTCGCGAGTGCTCCCGTGTCGTGCTCGTCCCGTGCCCTTCTGTCGCCAGGGCTTCCTGCCCCCACCACTCACCTCTCCTCTGGTCTTCGTCCTGGCCGTGGCGAGACGGGCGTTGGATAGCTGGCGAATCAGGGCCTGGTGCATGACAGCCTCGTTCGGCTCGATGTCGAAGATATCATCCCTGAGCTCGGTTTCGTCGATGACCTTTCCGGTCACGTCTCGAAGAGGAACTTTCATCTTTCTAGCCCTTGACCGCACTCTTGACCGCCACCAGTCCACCCCTGGCTCCAGGCACTGCTCCCCTCACAGCCAGCAGATTTCGTTCCGGGTCGACTAGGACGACCTGCAGATTCTGAACGGTGACACGCTGGTGGCCCATGTGGCCCGCCATACGCATACCCTTGAGGACCCTCCCAGGCGTGGACCCGGACCCTATAGAGCCAGGAGCCCTGGCCCGGTCCGACTGCCCATGGGTAATGGGTCCTCCGCTAAAGCCATGTCGCTTCATGGCTCCAGCGAACCCCTTGCCTTTCGAGATGCCGGTCACGTCTACAAGGTCACCAACGGCGAACACGCTGGCATCGATCTTTTGCCCGACCTCATATGCCGAGACGTCGTCCACACTGACCTCTCTCGAGTATCGTAGGTCCGGCACCCCCTTCGGCAGATGGCCCCGTTGGGGCTTGTTCAGGCGTCTTGCTTCTCCAAAGCCCAACTGGATGGCCTCGTACCCGTCCCTTTTTTCGCTCTTGATCTGCGTCACGTAGCAGGGCCCTGCCTCGATGACGGTCACCGGAATCGCCTCTCCGGTATCATCGAAGACTTGGGTCATCCCTACTTTCTTGCCTAGGATTCCTTTCATCACCACTCTCCCTGCGAGGTGGGACCATCCGCAGCTGTGTGAAAAAGCTATTCCCGCCTGGCGGCAGCAACCCGGGAACTGGGGCTGCGGCACCTAGAGTTTGATCTCTATGTCCACCCCAGCCGGCAGGTTCAGGCGCATCAGCGTGTCGATTGTCTTGGAGCCGGGTTCGACGACGTCTATCAGCCGCTTGTGCGTACGTATCTCGAACTGTTCGCGAGAATCCTTGTCGATGAATGGCGACCGGATCACAGTGTACTTCTCCACCTTGGTGGGCAAGGGCACTGGTCCCACTATGATCGCCCCAGTACTCTCCGCCGCCTCCACGATTCTGCGCGCCGATTGGTCGAGTACTTTGTGATCGTATGCCTTCAAGCGGATTCTGATCTTTTCCCTAGCCATCTATACTGCTTCTACCTCGTGTTCCTCTCTTGGAGCGATGCGCCCTTTGGTGTGCTCAGTATGCGAACTAGATGGCAAGTCGCTCACTCCAGGATCTTGGTGATCACACCAGCACCAACCGTCCGCCCCCCCTCACGAAT
>CAZOBP010000112.1:0-9202 GCA_964577995.1 uncultured Anaerolineales bacterium | reverse complement strand
AGGTGCACGACCTGCTGGAGGAGTTCAAGAGTCGCCCTGAGATACGCAATCTCATCGCGGAAGGCGAGACCGTCGAGTACTCGGGCCATGTGATTCCCGAGGGAGGGATCAACGCCATGCCCAGGTTGTACTCCGATGGGATCGTCGTGGTCGGGGAGGCTGCTGGACTGGGCTTGAATATGCTCCTCACGGTCCGGGGCATGGAGTTCGCGGTGGCGTCGGGAGTGATGGCTGCGGAGGCGATCAAGGAAGCCAGGGAGAAGGGAGACTACTCGGCGTCTTCGCTGGTCCGCTACGAGGAGTTGTTGAGGGACAGCTTCGTGTTGAAGGACTTGCAGACCTTCCGGCACATCCTTGGTTTCATGGAGAACCCGCGGTTGTTCAACTACTATCCGCAGGCGATCTGTGACATCTTCACCCAGTTGATGTGGATAGATGAGAGTCCGAAGCCAAATATCTCCTCAACGGTCATCAGGGAAGCGCTTGGTAAGTTCGTCAACTGGTCTACCGTCAAGGACGCTGTGGGCATACTTCGCATCTGAACGGAGGCCGAGGGGGATAGCCGCTCGATGAATATAGAAACCAAATTGGGACTGGATGTCTTCAAGATCGATACGGAACCTCACATCATCATCGATCAGCAGATCTGCAGGTCGTGCGAGGAGAAGTACTGCCTCTACGTGTGTCCAGGCAAGCTCTATTCAATCAACAGGGAGACAGGAGACATGGAGGTGGATTGCTCCGGCTGCCTGGAATGTGGAACCTGCCGCATCGCTTGCGTCCACGGGGCCCTGGACTGGAACTACGCCAGAGGCGGCTTCGGTGTACAGTATAGGTTCGGCTAAGCGTGGGTGCCGCGGCGTTCGCATTCCGTGGCGCCTTGGCGTGCCTTGGGTCCAGGGAAGTCTGGAGTATGGGAAGGGTGGCGCTGACATAGCATTTTCGTCGAGGAGGGCAAGAAGAGATGGACATCATCGTGTGCATGAAGCAGATACCTGATCTACAGCAGATCAGGATCAAGGAGAGGAAGCCGGTCTTGGAGAACGTGCCTCTCGTGTGGGGCGACTTGGACAAGAACGCCATGGAAGAGGCGGCCAAGGTCAAAGAGAAGCTGGGCGAGGCCAAGATCACCGTCGTGGCCAAGGGCTCGGATAAGCTCCAGCAGGGTATCCTGGAACCTCTGGCCATGGGAGCGGACGAGGCCGTGTTGTTGACCGATCCGGCTTTTGCAGGGTCGGACAGTCTGGGGACGGCAAGACTGCTGGCCAAGGCCATAGAGAAGATCGGCGCCTACGATCTGGTTATGCTCGGAGAGGGCTCTACTGACAACTACTCTGGCGTCGTGGCGTCCGCGCTCGCTGAGCGTCTCGGCCTTTCCGAGATGACTTACGTTCGCGAGTTGGAGGTTGAGGGCGGCAAGGTCAGGGCGGTCAGGAACATGGAAGAGAGCTTCGAGGTCATGGAGGCAGATCTGCCCGCGCTGGTCACGGTGGCGCAGGAGATCAACGAGCCTCGACTGCCGAAGTTCATGGCTATCCGCAAGGCTGGCTCCAAGCCGAGACACGAGTGGGGACCGGGCGACCTCGGGCTGTCTGCCGATGAGGTCGGCGAGAACGCCAACAGCGTTGAAGTTCTGAGCAACCTGGCGCCCGAGCAGGATAGGAAGAACGTCATCCTCCAGGGTAATCTTGACGAGCAGGTCAGTGGCCTCGTGGACGCCCTGACGAAGGAAGGAGTGGTGGGGAGGTAGAGATGTCGGAGATACTGGTCTACAGCTACATAGATGAGACGGCCTTTGAGCTGGTTTCCGCGGGCAAGGCGTTTGCCAAGGAGCTCGGGGCGACCGTCAGCGCGACCCTCCTTGGTGAAGGCGCGGCCGCCAAGGCCGGGGACTACTTCGCCTATGGAGCCGACAAGGTATACGTGTCCGAGCATCCGGCCCTCACTGACTTCTACGTCGGCACCTATGCCGAAGCCTTGAAACAGGTGGCCGAGAGCGGGGACGTGGAATTCCTGCTCATCGGATCGTCGAAGAGGGGCAAAGAGTTGGCGGGCCGCGTGGCACAGAAGCTGAACGCCGGCGCGGTCACTGACGCCAATGCCGTACGAGTGAAGGATGGCAACTTGGAGGTGGACAGGTACGCCTTTGGGGGCAACACGGTGGCTTCTCAGGTGGTGACCACGCCCAAGAAGGTGATTTCCGTGATGTCCAAGACCTTCGAGCTCGGACCTCGGGAGGAGAAGCAGGGTGAGGTTGTGAACCTAGACCTCGATCTGGAGGATCCTCCGGTCAAGGTTGTGGAGAGGAGAGACAAAGCCGGCGACGAAGTGAACCTTGAAGAGGCGGAGATGCTGATCTGCGTGGGCCGTGGCGTTCAGGCCAAGGAGGACTTGGCCATGATCGAGGAGTTGGCCAAACTCCTGGGTGCGGAGATAGGCTGCACCAGGACCCCGGCCAGCGACTGGCAGTGGTTCTCGGAAGAGAGAATGGTTGGCCTCTCTGGCAAGAAGTGCAAGCCTAGCCTGTACATCTCCATCGGCATTTCGGGGCAGATTCAGCACACGGTGGGGGTTGTGGACTCCAAGATCATCGTTGCTGTGAACAAGGACGAGAACGCTCCCATCTTCAACATCACGGACTACGGCATCGTGGGGGACTACGCGGTTGTGGTGCCCAAGCTGAACGAAAAGCTCAAGAGCATGCGATAGCTTGAGGCTTGGTTTTGGCGGCAAAGGAAGGGGGCTGGTCGAACCAGCCCCCTTTTGCCATGCTACGCGATGATCGGTGGCTATGATTGCTTCTTGGCTACCATGGGCACACTGCTCTGCTCGAGGGGATAGTCGGTGACTATCAGCGTGACCGGTACTACGATCTCATCTGGTGTGTATTGGGTCTCAATCGTGATGGTACCGAAGTGAGAGCCGGAGGTGGTCGGCTGATCTTGGAGATAGACCGTCGTTTCAGCCGTGCCCGCCCCGGTGGCCTGTGTGAGCTTGATCCAGCTTTGGCTGGCGCTGGCGGACCACTGGTCGCAGCAGTCGATCTGCAACTGGTACGACCCGGGCACCGTCGAGCCTGAGCCCTGCTGCGAGAGGAAGATGAGCAGCGAGGGTGCTACAGATAGGGGTATGTCGACGACGATCTCGTCGCTGCTCTCCAGGACCACTCCGTTCTTCTTGATCTGTGCGTACACCGTGGCTGGTGAGCCCTGGCTACAAGAGAGAGTCCAGTTCTTCTTCGAAGAGAAAGACTCCCAGCCGGACCAGGAGCCGCCTTCGTTGCGGAATTGCATCTGTTGGGCGGACCAGTCGGCGCCGTAGACATAGAGGGTGACGTTGAGGCTGGAAGTGGACCACGCCTCCTTGTTGATGACGACGGGCAAGACCGGGTACACCGGCTCCTCCTGGCTGTCGTTCCGGGCGCCGAAATCCATGGTCCAGTAGTGGTGATAGTCAGCGGTACCGGAGAAGGCATAGCCCCCGCCGGCCTCTCGGAAGTCTGTGGATAGCATGTTACTGCGATGATCTGGACTGTTCATCCACGCGCTCACTGCTTGAGCGACGGTAGATTGTCCGGCGGCTATGTTCTCTCCCAAGACAACCCAGTTTACGTATCCCGCGTTCTGTATGCGCGTGGTCCACAGTGGCTCGCCGTCACAGGTGTGAGCGAAGCAGTTGTGGTCGGCCATCCAGTCGCTGTGGAACTGGGCCGACTCCATCAGTTCGGACGCTACTTTGAGGGGAGGTTTGCCGTTGGCCGCGCGTTCCAGGTTGGTCAGGTAGACCAGTTGGTGACCGCGCGGCGCGTCGGGCACGGAGGAGAGCTGTGGGAGGAGTTCAGTCTGCACACCAGCGGCTGCTGTGGAGTGGGTTACCCCAGTCGCACCATCGGAGGTGACGAACCCGATGGCCGTGGGGACCCCCTCGCCGTCTTGGCTCCAGAGGGGTGCCGCAGAAAGCATGGCCACGATGGTCAATACCAGAAGCGGGATTGCCAGTCGAGCCCGTGTTCCAGCCTTCATCTGTCTGTCCACTCCATCCGAAGGTCGTGGGACCGTCATCGCTAGGAAGAGGTGTCGCAGACTACGTCCAAGGAGCCTATCAACCCTATTAGTAGTCTAGCTGGACCAGCATTGTCAGTCAATGGTAGGATGGTACTAGACACTGTTTGAACACCATAGTACTTTGGTACTAGTGGTGTGGAGCGTGCCCGAGAGTGTCTGTATGCGGCTCCGAGCAAAGCACGTTGTCTTCGCGGGGGGACGAACTGCTGGCTGGTTACAGCGGGGGCCAGCCAGAGTGCCAGTCATAGAGTCGCACTTCGCGGAACCAGCCGGGCAAGAGGTTGTCTGGCGGGGGCAGGCCCTTGTGTGCCCTGGCCGGCGCGCTGTGGCGCTCCGGGACTCTTCAGAGCGAGTGGGCCAAGTTGGTGGAGGAGATGGCCCCCTTCCGTGACGATGTCTAGGCTCGCCTACGCAGTCTTTGACAAGTGGTTTCAGAGATGCTATACTTGAGTGATGGAGGCTAGCATGTATGCCATCATAGAGACGGGTGGAAAGCAGTATAGAGTATCACCGGGCCAGAGCATAGAAGTGGAGAATCTGTCTGCAGAGATCGGTCAGACTCTGGAGATAGGCAGCGTCTTGCTTCTCGCCAACGACGGGGATGTGGTCGTCGGGACGCCCACGGTGGAGGGGGCAGCAGTCAGGGCCACCGTGGTGGACCAAGGGCGAGGGCGTAAGGTTACGGTGTTCAAGTTCAGGAGTGGCAATCGCTACCAGCGCAAGCTGGGTCATCGGCAGGCTTATACGAGACTCCTCATACAGGACATCCTGACTGGTAGGGCTGAGGAGGAGCGAAGGGAGCCGTCACCGGCAGTTGCGGAGGAGAAGGCGGTGCCGGTGGAGGAGGTTGCAGCAGCGTTGGAGGTGAGCATCGAGGAACTGGACCTTGCATCCCGTGTGATGAGCGCGCTGAAAGGCGCTGGTTTGGGCAGCGTACAGGATCTGCTGCAAGCAGACGACGAGGAGTTGCTCGCTATTCGCGGTTTTGGGCCAAAGGCCTTGGAGCAGCTCCACGCAGCTTTGAAAGAGAAGGGCTTCATCCAGAAGTAATCGGGAGACGTCAACATGGCTCACAAGAAGGGTGGCGGCAGCAGCCGCAACGGAAGAGATAGTGCCGGAAAGCGCCTGGGCGTGAAGCGCTACGACGGGCAGAAGGTCACTGCCGGGACGATCATCGTGCGTCAGCGGGGCAGCACCTTCTATCCCGGAGAGAACGTGAAGATGGGGAGAGACTATACCCTGTTCTCGGTCGTGGATGGCTTCGTCAAGTTCGAGCGCGCTTCGAAGCTCAAGAAGAGGGTCAGTGTTTACCCGGAGGCGGTGGCGTAGATGAAGAAGGATATTCACCCCGAGTACTTCCCAGAGGCTAGGGTAGTGTGTGGCTGCGGCAATACGTTCGTCACAGGGGCGACCAAGCCTATGATCAAGACCGACATCTGCTCTGCGTGTCACCCCTTCTTCACGGGCGAGCAGCGCATCGTTGATACCGCCGGTCAGGTGGAGCGGTACATGAGGCGTCTGGAGAAGAGGGAGGAGATGGAGACGGTGGTGGCGCCCGAGCCGCCGGAGGAGAAGAAAGGCACAACTGGAGGCAAGCGCGGGGCCAAGGCCGCGGCTGGAGAACGCGGCAAGCAGAAGAAAAAGGCCAAGGAGTAGTCGGACAAGGGCAAGGGAGCTTGCCCTTTTGTCTTTGATTGTCGATGGTTCCCCGGCAAGAGAGGAGAGGAAAGATTCGCTATCGCCACGAGGATGGTTCCATCGAGCTGATCTGCGGCAGCATGTTCAGTGGGAAAACTGAGGAGCTGATCCGCCGAGCAAGACGAGCCCAGATAGCCAGGCAGAAGATGCAGGTTTTCAAGCCAGCCTTGGATGATCGGTACGAGGTGGAGAAGCTGGCTTCTCATAATGGGGTGTCCTTCGATTGTCTCGCCGTGGCTGACTCCAGTGAGATCCTCAGGCTGGTGGAACCCGATACTGAGGTAGTAATCATTGACGAACTGCAATTCTTCGACCAGGGCATCGCCGATGCGTGCGATGTCTTGGCCGATCGAGGCAAGCGGGTCATCGTCGCCGGGCTGGATAACGACTTCCGAGGGGAGCCATTTGGACCCGTGCCAGGTCTGATGGCTCAGGCTGACATCGTGGACAAACTTCACGCCATCTGCGTGGTGTGCGGCGCACCGGCCACCAGGACGCAGAGACTGATCGATGGACAGCCAGCCTCCTACGACGATCCCATCATCATGGTGGGAGCGAAGGAGGCGTACGAAGCGCGGTGTCGGCGCTGCCATCAGGTGCCGGGAAAGCCGAACAGGCTGCAAGCCGACGGCTGAACAGTCGGACCATGTTGAGCATCACCTGTTACGGGGGCGTCAACGAGATCGGCGGCCACAAGATCGTCCTCCGAGATGGTGATAGGTGCCTCTCCTTCGATTTTGGCACTTCTTTCAAACGGCGCTACAGATTCTTCGAGGAGTACTTGAAGCCGCGCCCAGGGGCGGGATTGCTGGACATGCTTCATATGGAGCTGATCCCGCCTCTCGAAGGCATCTATCGCCGGGATCTGGTTCCCACCCCCGAGTTCTGGGAACGGTGGCGCGGCCATGGCCTCTATAGGCGAATGGCCCTGGATGGCGTGCTCCTCTCTCACGCTCACCTGGACTACAGCGGCTACATCTCCTTCCTGGAACCTGAGGTCCCCATCTACTGCGCGGCCATGACCGCCATCGTCTCCAAAGCCATGTTGGACAGGCGTTTCGCGGGAGAACCCGACAGCGGTGACGAGGGGCTTCACTCCTCTGGTCATGCGAGTGGACCTGACTTGCTGGAGATCGTGCGGGTGGTCAATCCTCGCGTCCTGATCACTGTTCACACAGAGAGCCCTGACTGCTTCGTCGACAGTCTCCATGGTGAGGCGATAGATGTACGCGTACCGAAAGTGGGGGAGGAGATACTCCTGCCCTAGCCCTCTCTAGTAAAGTCCCCCACCGTGATGGGGGCTTCTGTGCCGTCCTGTCGGCGGAGGATCAGGGCACCATCCTCATTCACTCTCTCCAGCAGGCCTCTCTCCTTACCCCAGGGTGTATTGATCTCCACTTCGTGGCCGAGTTGGTCCAGACGAGCGACCCACCTCCCGTGCGGCGACTCGCCACCTTGCAGCAGGAGGTACTCCCGTTCCATGGAACGCAGAAGGGAGTGCAAGACCCTGAGACGAGGCACTCGTCGGCCTAGTTCCGTGGACAGGCTGGTGGCACTGGCTGCGATCTCGGGTACCTGGGCAAGATCGAGGTTCACGTTCAGCCCTATGCCTACCACTGCGTGGTCAATAGCCTCCCCGCTAAGCCCCGCTTCGATCAGGATTCCACCAGCCTTCTTGCCTACCAAGAGGATATCATTGGGCCACTTGAGACGGACCGGCAGCCCGGTGGAGTCCTCGATCGCCTCGGCCACGGCCAGACCGGAGGCCATCAGCAACTGGGGAAGGCCAGCGGGTGGAAGAGAAGGACGAAAGATCAAAGACAAGAGGAGGCTGCTGCCCACGGGAGCGATCCATTTCCTCCTCTGGCGACCTCGCCCTGCGGTCTGCTCCTCAGCCACGACCAGAGTCCCCTCCGGGGCGCCTTCCCGCGCCAAGCGTTTGGCTGCGTCGTTGGTGGAGCTGACGGAGTCCAGGCAGACCACCTGTCGTCCCACGAACTCGGTGTGCAGTTCCCTCCGAATCGATTCTGCTGTGAGTTGGCCCATGATGATATCGGCTCGTGATGTGCGATCGCTTTGACTCGCCGTGAGTGCGACGGTATAATCCTCAATGTCACCAGGATGGTATTCCGTTGGTCCTGGTGTGTCAAGAAGGAGGACCGTGGGTGGAAGCGCTTCCTGACGTCTTCGTGACTCGCCGGATACCCAAGGCGGGCCTTAGTCTCCTGCGTGGCTGCGCGCAGGTCAAGGTGTGGGATGGCGAGCTGCCGCCTCCACGCGAGGTGCTCCTCGAGGAGGCGAGATCGGCGGACGGGCTTCTCACCCTGTTGACAGACACGGTAGACGCCGAGCTGATGGACGCTGCGCCTCGTCTCAGGGTCGTCAGCAACTACGCCATCGGCTACGACAACATCGATGTGCAGGCGGCGACCGAGAGGGGCATCGTGGTCTGCAACACTCCGGGTATCTTGACGGACACGACCGCGGATTTCGCTTTCACACTGATGGCCTGCGTCGCCCGGCGAGTGGTGGAGGCAGAGAGGTACGTGCGCGCCGGGACATGGAAGACCTGGGGACCGATGCTCTGCCTGGGTTATGATCTGCACGGAGCCACGCTGGGATTGGTGGGCCTGGGCCGCATAGGTGGGGCCGTGGCCAAGCGGGCCAGCGGATTCGAGATGCGCCTCCTGTACTACGATGTGCATCGTCAACCGAGTGTGGAACAGGAACTGGGTCTGGTGTTTACTGACCTGGAGACCCTGTTGAGGGAATCCGATTTCATCAGCCTGCACACGCCCCTGACCTCGGAGACCTACCGCATGATCGGGGCCGAGCAGTTCGGCATGATGAAAGAGACCGCCATTCTTGTGAACACCTCTCGGGGTCAGGTGGTGGACCAGGCAGCGCTGTACGACGCTCTGGTCGCTGGGAGAATCGCCGGCGCTGGACTGGACGTCACCGATCCCGAGCCCATAGATCCCCACGATCGTTTGCTCGAGCTGGACAACTGCCTGGTGGTCCCTCACATAGCGAGCGCAAGCGTTGCCACTCGCACGCTGATGGCCGCCATGGCGGCTGAGAACCTGGTTGCTGGCCTGCAAGGCCGCATGCCCCGCAATCCGGTGAATCCGGAAGTGTTCGACAGCAAGGGGAGGCGGTAGACCGACCGTGGATGTGGCCCTCGCCTGAGGACAGCGCTCAGGGAGCATTCATGCCTCGGATCTCTGTTCCTCATCCTCTATGTAGGAGCCTGTTGAATAGCCAGCTCAGGATAGCATTCACGCAGGACTTCAGTCCGACGCTAACTCTGGAAAACCGGCAGAAGCCGGTTCGGAGACATGCAGAAAGCATGTTTCCCTCCGCCCGTAGCATCGGCGTTCCAAGCCGATGCGCTGTGGGGACCTTTCTTACTCCCCTCTGTGTGGCTGGGTGTGGCCATG
>CAZOBP010000111.1:0-9243 GCA_964577995.1 uncultured Anaerolineales bacterium | reverse complement strand
CCACGGCGGAGAGGGTCAAGGCGCTGCTGGAGAAGAGCTAGCCTCACGCTAGGGCTGGAGGCGCCCATACCTGTACGACACGTGCAGGTGGTCGTGGGGCGTGCCGGCCAACATGCCCAGCCTGCTCACGGCGTCGCAGGAGCTGGCGTTCTGTACCACGAGCCAGTGCGGGCCGCCGACGGCCGGATCGTAGATCCAGCTCCCCGTTCCGTACGCGAACCCCGCCTTGCCGTCGGCCTCGGTGTACTTCACGTCCATCCCCGTAGGCCAGTAGAACTCCACCCGCACGCTGGCAGCGGGCAGCCCGTTCGACCGGTAGACCCACACGTCCACGCTCGAGGGGCCGCTGCGCTCCCTCAGTTCCACGCAGTGGTAGCCCCACCCACTTATCTGCTCCACGTGCACCCCGTACTTGTTCACGGCCCAGTTGTAGGTTCGCTGGACTCCATACATGTCGTACACCTTCAACCCCACCGGTCCTGACGGCATCGGAGTGGGGGTGGCCGTGGGAGTGGGGGTAGGCGTTGGCGTCGGAGTTGGCGTGGCAGCCACCGGTACGTAGGGCAGGTACTGTCGCGGCGTGAGCGGAATGGGCATCTCCAAAACGATGTAGGGCAGGTAGGACACCGGGGTCAGACCGGGAGGGATCTCGTCCAGAACCGAGGCGGGGATTGCTCCGTCGACCAGGGGTGACAGGAGTCCCAGGGCGACGATGGTCAGCAGGAGGGTACATCCCGCTAGAAGGAGATGGGAGCGAGGCTTCATCTACGTCGGTCCGTGCCAGGGTGGGCCTGGGTTCGCTTGCATGGGCACAGTATAGCATTGCCGGCGAGAGGTGTCAATACGCAGGGCCGGCTCCCTGGCCTGGCGCCGTGTGATGCGTGCCTGGCGGCTCAACGCGAGGTTGCGTGGTCTGCCTGGGGATGATTCTGCTGTTGATGGCGGTCAGGTTCAGCGGGGGTAGTTCTTGAACAGCAGCGGAAGGTGGAGCCTGGGGGTGAGACTGGACGTGAGGCTCAACTCGTCGAAGTAGACGGGGCTCGGGGGGTTTGCCTCGCGGATCTCGGCGACGCCACTGATCCTGGCCTTGGTGACGTTGGAGGGCGCTAGCAATGGGCCTACAGTCAGCGGCCGGTAGAAGCCAATTTCCGGTGTCAGACATTTCTCGCTGTTGCCCGGACTTGGAGGCAGCCACTTCAGACGCAGGCACACACGGCGGAAACCAGGCTCATCGCTGTAGACCCACCCGGTGAGAGTGTAGGTGGCTCCGGGGAAGATCGGCACCTCCTGGTGGATGTTGATTTCGTATGCGCAGCCGCAGTCACTCAGGGAGGCGGCCCAGTTCCCCGAGCTGACAGGGGTGGTAACAGTGACGAAGGTGGCATCAGAGGAGACGGTCCAGCCCGAGGTCCCTTCTTCAAACCCACCATTGGTCAGGTAGTCTGTCTGCCCAAGGGCGCTGGTGAAGGCCAGGAGAAGGGACAATGCGGTGGAAGCCACGGAGGAGGCGACGATCAGCGCTGCAAGGCGGCCCTTCCGCGATCTCCGGTCACCACGATCGTGTGGCAGCTCCGCCTCATGGCCATCCATGATGGATCTCCCTGTGTGACTAGTGCGACTATGGTACACGAAACACGCTTGATAAGCAAGGTGCGCTGATAGGCAGGTGCGGGAGAGAGATCCCTGGCCATATCCGCTGTCAGCCGTTCTGATCGCCATTCCGAAGGGAGAAGAGAGACAAATGCTCAAGGGGCTCTGCATGGCTAGGGAGCGTCTACCACACGAGGGTCCCGTTTTGTGCTATAATTAGTGGGTGGCTTGACGTCAAGCCGCGCGCGGCGGATGTCGAGGAGAACCATACAAACAAGACCGGGTGTGAGAATGAAGCGGAAGTACAGGTTCCTGGCAGGAGGCGCAGTCATCGTCGCCGTGGTGCTCTTGTTGCTCCTGACCAGCATGCGCAGCTCAACGGTCTACTACCTGACGGTTGGGGAACTGAGGTCCCAGGTGCCCGAGATCTACGGGCAGAGAGTCAGGGTCGCCGCCCAGGTGGACCGGGACAGTGTGGACTGGGTGCTCGGTAGCAGCACTCTCAGCTTCGACTTGGTCGAGGGCGAAGAGGTTTTGCCCGTCACCTACGAGGGCCTTGTCCCCGATGCCTTCGCCCAGAGCGAAACTGTGGTCGTGGAGGGCCAGTACTCGCCCAACGGGATCTTCGAGGCGGATACGCTCGTCGTGCAGTGCCCCTCCAAGTACGAGGCACGGGTCACGGAGTAGGAGGCGAGTACTGAAACATGAGCGATCTGGGCTTTTTCACCCTTTCACTGGCCTTGGCCACGACTACCTACTCCATCGTCGGCCTCGCCCTGGGGATCAGAAAGCGTGATGGGCGGCTGCTGGAGGGCGGCAAGCGGGCCATCTATGCCTCGGCCGTTTTCCTCACTCTGGCAGTGGTGGCGCTGATCTATGTGCTGCTGGCCCGCGATTTCCAGGTGGAATACGTGGCCAGCCACACCAGTCGGGACCTGGCCCTGCCCTACACTCTCTCCGCCCTGTGGGCCGGGCAGGAGGGCTCGCTCCTTTTCTGGGCCTGGGTTCTGTCCATTTATGCCACGGCGGTGGTCTTGTCTGGCCGCCATGCACGTAACAGCCTGTCCTCATACTCGTCTCTGGTCGTGGCCTGTGCGTTGGCCTTCTTCCTGGTGCTGGTGATCTTTGTCAACAACCCCTTCCAGAGGCTGGATTTCGTGCCCGCCGACGGGTTGGGGATGAACCCTTTGCTCCAGAACCCAGCCATGATCTGGCACCCTCCTATTGTCTACCTGGGCTACGTGGGCTTCACGGTGCCCTTCGCTCTGACCTTGGCTGTCCTCATCAGCGGCCGGCTGAAGGATCCGTATGTACCCCTGGTGCGCCGGTGGACGCTGGTATCCTGGCTGTGTCTGGGGGTGGGGACTGTGATGGGAGCACAGTGGGCTTACGTCGAACTGGGGTGGGGAGGTTACTGGGCCTGGGACCCGGTGGAGAACGCTTCCCTGCTGCCCTGGCTGACGAGCACCGCCCTCATCCATTCTTTGATGCTGCGGCGGGATCGCGGGGCGCTCAAAGTCAGTCACATCGTGCTGGTCGTCGCCACCTTCGCGCTCTGCATCTTCGGCACCTTCGTCACGCGGAGCGGCATGATCAGCTCGGTGCACGCCTTCGCCGTTTCCAGGATCGGTCTGTACTTCCTGGCTTTCCTGATCGCCGTTATCGTGGGGTCCGTGGTGCTTACCTTCAGACGACGGTCTGGTCTGAAGGGAGAGGATGGGGCTGAGAGCCTAATCTCTCGGCCAACAGCGCTGTGGGTGACCATCGTCTTGTTGGTCGCCGCCATGGCCGCGATACTGCTAGGCACGCTGTTCCCTCTCGTCTCCGACGTTCTCAACGTGGCGTTGACGACCGACTACTTCAACCTTAGCAGCGCGGTGATCCTGGGGCCGCTGATCCTGCTCATGGGTATCTGTCCCTTCACCACCTGGAAGGGTGGGGACTCCAGGGGCTTGGCACGTCGGCTTCTGGCTCCTCTGATCGGCGCGCTGCTCACAGCAGCTTTGCTGCTGTTCCTTGGCCTGACGGACATGTTTGGAGTGCTGGCTTTCTCCGTTTGTGCCTTCGTGACCGTAGGGACGCTTCTTCAGTTCTACGGTGGGCTGCGCAGCCGCCGGGCATCGGGGGCCAACCCGCTCTCGGCCTTCGTCTCCTTGTTCCGCAAGCAGCGCAGGCGGTATGGCGGGTTCGTTGTGCATCTGGGGATCGTGATGATCACCATCGGAGTGGTCGGGTCTTCCGCCTACAAGATCGAGGAGAGCATCACCCTGGACCAGGGGGCAGCGCACACCGTTGGGGGCTACACCCTGCGCTACGAAGAGTTCTCCTATCTGCCGTCCGTGGGCAAAGACGTAGCGACAGCGACGCTCGTCGTTTATGAGGGGGACAAGCAGGTGGCCGTCTTGCGGCCCGAGAAGCACTTTCATCACAGCAGCCAGCAGCCCGTCAGCGAGGTGGCCATCCGCAGCACACTCAAGGAAGACCTCTACGTGGCCTTGACCGGCTGGGAGGACGCCAGTCAGCGAATCGCCCTCGAGGTGATTGTGAGCCCGCTGGTGGTCTGGATCTGGATCGGCGGTGGCGTGCTCTTGGTGGGGGCGGTTGTCGCCCTCTGGCCGGCGCGCAGCCCAGAGGTCGTGGAGCAGAGCACAGAGCTGGCGATGGACCAATTGCGCCACAGTGAAGGGACGCCAACCGGGGAGGAGGGCCAGCAATGAAGAAGCTGATCCCTCTGCTCTCCGTTTTGCTTCTATGCTTGCTGGCGGCTCCGGCCGTGGTGGTCGCTCAAGATGAAGGCATCATCGAGGGTCAGGTGATGAATGGCACAGCGGACGCTCCCGAAGACAGCGTGGTTGGTCTGGAGGTGGCGCTGTATCGCGTGATCGACGAGTCCGGGGAGTTGATGACCAGTACGATCTCCGATGGTGATGGACGCTTCCGCTTCGAGGGACTGGTCACGGATGCGGACATCGTCTACAGGTTTGAGCTCGAGTATCAGGGTATCGTCTACGGCGCGGAGAGCACGTTCCCTTCAGGAGATACCATCCTTCGCGTGGTGGCTACGATCCTCGAGACCACCAGCAGCGACGACTCCATCGTGGTCGATCGCCACCACTTGATCTTGGATTTCGCCTCCGACGCGGTGATTTTGCGGGAACTGTACATCTTCAACAATGTCGGCGATCGTATCTACGTGGGAGGGGAAGGAACTACCCTGCGATTCTCCCTCCCCGACAACGCTGCCGACGTCTCCTTCGCCGACAGCGAGACGGGTGCGGATTTCGTGGTGACAGAAGAGGGTCTCGCCTTCATGCGCCGGGTTCCGCCGGGAGAGACACAAATCCTGTATTCCTATGGCGTGCCCTATGATGGCCGCGAACTGATGCTGCGCCGGGGGACCCTATATCCCACGGGCAACGTGGATCTGTTGGTGGCCAACGCGGGCGTGCAGGTGGAGACAGCCCAGTTGACCTATGATGGTCTCATGGCGGCGGGGGATGACACCTATCTGCATTTCGGCGCGGCGGACGTCCCGGCAGACACCCCCATAGAGTTGCGCCTGTCAGGTGCACCGCAGAGTGGGGCCGCCCTTCCCTCGGTGGAGTCTTCGATGATGGTGGCCTTGCGAGAGGCAGCCCCCGCGATTGCGGTGGGGCTGGCGCTGCTGGGAGCACTGCTTCCCTTCGCTCAGTTGCGTCTGGCAAAGGGGCGTCTAGACATGGGGACAGCGGGGCGTACCCCCGAGTCTGAGGTTCCGGAAAGAACAGACGTCGAGACGGGCGCCCAGCGCGAGGAGCTGCTTCGCATGATCGCTGACCTGGATGACGCCTATGCGGAGGGGCTTCTCAACGAGGAAGCCTATCGACAGTTGAGCGACAAGATGAAGAAGCGTCTCGGCGAGACCTCGACGGATTGACACTACTTGGAGGGCAGGGTGGATTCTTCGTGGCGAGAAGGTGACACGGGCGAGCAAAGACTGGGAGCCACATCGAGAGTGGATCAAGGTCTTGAGATCGGCGGTGCGGGAAAAAGGGTGTGGCTGGAGAGGGGCCTGGGCCTGGCGGCCCTGGTCTCCTTCGTCGTAGCTTTGCTGGCTGCGCTGCTCTACGCTCCCACCGAACAGACCATGGGCCATGCTCAGCGTATCTTCTATTTCCATGTGCCGTCGGCGTGGATCGCCTTCGTGGCCTTCTTCGTCGTCTGCGCAGCGAGCATCCTCTTTCTCTGGAAGAGGGAGCGCAAGTGGGATATCTTGGCCGTGTCCTCTGCGGAGCTGGGGGTGCTCTTCGCCAGCCTGGTGTTGATCACCGGGCCTCTGTGGGCCAAGACCGCCTGGGGCATCTGGTGGGTCTGGGATGCCCGTCTGACCGCGACCCTGGTCCTGTGGCTGATCTACGTGGGCTACCTTATGCTCCGGGCCTATGTGGAGGAGCCTGAGCGGCGGGCCAGGCTCTCGGCTGTGCTGGGAATCGTGGGGGCGGTAGATATCCCCTTCATCGTGCTCTCGGTCCAGTGGTGGCGGACCCAGCATCCGTCTCTCATCCTCACCCAGAGCGGAGGCCTCGAACCGGAGATGGTCCAGACTCTGATGGTCGCACTCCTGTCTTTCAGCCTGGTGTACGTCTATCTCCTTCTCCGACGCGTCCGCCTGGAGAGGACGAGGGATTCTCTCGAGGCGATGAAGCAGCGGCTGGACAGCGAGGGAGGCTACTGATGGTTTACCTGGGCGTGGCCTACGGCATCATCGTTGCTGCAATCCTGGGGTACACCCTCAGACTGCGGCTGAACGAAAGAAGCTGCCGCAAGCAGATGGAGGCCCTGTACGAGTCGTTGTCCGATCAGTAGGCCTGGGCGACTCACTCTCCGCAGGTCGACCCCATTCCTCGCCACCCATCCACCTCAACTCCTGTGTGGGCTTATAGCGCGCTCTTCGGAGAACTGCAAATGGAACACACAAGGGAAGAGGTCGGGCCCAGTCTTGGAGCCCGACCCTGTTTGCCGACCCACTTATGGTAAGTGGCGACATGGAAATGCTCCCAAGGGACCTTAGGCGCAGCCGTGGTCGCCACTCTAGCAGCCCTGCAAGAACGCTGAAGCTGTGGGTCACACGGTTGGCCTGGCTGTCCATGAATCCAGCCAACACAGGGTCTCCCGATTGCGCAACCAATGGAATCCCCGTATGCAAGGACGACAGCGCGAGGCGATGACCGCAGATGGTGCCACTCCGACCAGCGTGCAAGCGCGGGCATGCCGCCCTACCCAGCCAGCGGCGACAAGTTGACGCCTTGGTGTGGAAACACTACAATGGTTTGTTTCTTGAGGGAGCGCTGTAACCATGCTTGTGGAACGAACCGATCTGCGCAATATTGCCATCATTGCGCACGTAGATCATGGCAAAACGACGTTGGTGGATGGTCTGCTCAAGCAGGCGCACGTCTTCCGCAGTAACCAGCAGGTACCCGAGCGCGTACTGGATTCTAGCGATCTGGAACGGGAGCGCGGGATTACGATCCTGGCGAAAAACACGGCTATCAGCGTGTATGATGCGGAGGCTGACCAGCGGGTCAAGATCAACATCGTAGACACGCCTGGACATGCGGATTTCGGCGGTGAGGTCGAGCGGGTGATGAATATGGTGGACGGGGTGCTGCTGTTGGTGGACGCAGCCGAAGGCCCCATGCCCCAAACCCGGTTTGTCCTGAAGAAGGCGCTGGAGATGGGACATCGCGCCATTGTGGTGATCAACAAGGTGGACCGCAGGCACGCGGATGTGGATCGGGCGCTCAACGAGACCTTCGACCTGTTCATCGAGTTGGGAGCCACGGATGCACAGGCTGACTTTGGCGTGGTCTACACTGTGGCTACGGCGGGCCAGGCGGGCAGGACGCCCGAGCTGGAGTCGGACTTGAGGCCGTTGGTCGACAGCATCTTGAGGGGTATCCCTTGCCCGAGAGTGGACATGGACGCTCCGTTGCAGGTCCTGGTGACTACGCTGGATCATGATAGCTATCGTGGCCTGACGGCCATCGGCCGGGTCTTCGCAGGGCGCATCACTGCCGGTCAGCCCATTGCGCGCCTCATGGTGAATGGGGAGCAACGGAACGAAACCGCCCGCTACCTTTACATGCACGAGGGACTGAACCGGGTCGAGGTCCCGTGCGCGGAGGCAGGCGAGATTGTGGCCATAGCCGGATTGGAGCAGGTGGCCATTGGCGAAACGCTGGCTGACCCGGAAAACCACGTTGCGTTGCCGGTTATCAAGGTGGATCAGCCCACGGTGCGGATGGACTTTGCGGTGAATTCGTCGCCGTTGGCAGGGCGTGAAGGCCGCTGGGGCACCTCGCGCAGGCTGCGCGAGCGTCTGTTCGACGAGGTCCGCGACAATGTCTCGCTGCGAGTGGAGGAAACGAGGCAGGCCGACACGTTTGTTGTGTCAGGCCGCGGTGAGCTGCAGCTGGCGATTCTCATAGAGACCATGCGCCGCGAGGGCTACGAGTTTCAGGTCTCAAGTCCAAAGGTGATCCTGCACCAAGACGCAGATGGCCAGACACTTGAGGCCTATGAGGAAGTGCATATCCAGACACCGCCCGACACGGTGGGTGCAGTGGTGGAGATGCTGGGCAAGCGGCGTGGTGAAATGCTCAGCATGATGGACGCCACCGACGGCAGCGTCCTGGTAAGCTATCAAGTGCCCACGCGGGGGTTGCTGGGCTTTCGCTTCGAGTTTCTGACTGCCACACGCGGCATGGGCACGATGGATACCCTGTTTTCTGGCTATGGTCCGCTGGCCGGGCCCATAGGCTCGCGGTCGCGTGGCTCATTGGTCGCCTGGGAAGCCGGCGTGGCTACAACCTTTGGGCTGAAAGGTGCAGAGGAGCGGGGCAGCCTATTCATCGGTCCGGGCGCAGAGGTCTATGAGGGCGTGGTGGTTGGCATACACCAGCGGCCTCGCGATCTGGATGTGAATGTATGCAAGACCAAGCATCTCACGAACATGCGCAACTCGATCCAAGACATCGAGATCCGGCTCACCACGCCCCAGGAAATGAGCCTGGACATGTGCATTGAATACCTGAGTGACGATGAGCTCTTGGAGGTGACCCCGGCGAGTTTGCGACTCCGCAAGCGCGTCTTGGACAAGCAGGAACGCCGTCGGCAGACCATGCGCGCCAAAGAAGGATTAGGGTAGTCACCTATACGCACAAGCCTTGTCATGTGGAGCCGACTATCAGGTATTGGTCGCCCGCGATGGCCAGCCTCTCCTCGCCATCGCGCGGCTTTTGCGCAAGCAAAAGGCGTGACACGTTCAGTTGTCGGTTGCATCGTGTTGTTAGGTGCGCACGTTAGACGAGTCCAAATAGGCCGTCCATGCCTGCTGGTATGGCGTCACCAGAAAGCGTCGTCTTCACGTTCACGCACAACCCGGAGACGGTACTCAGCGATCTTGCGAACCAGATCCTCTGGCAGGGGCTCGTTGTAGGGAATCTTGAGGGTGCCCTTTGTCGTCTTGTGCTTTTCCAGTTCCTTGCGAAAAGGCTCCAACCCCGCCGGTGATGGCGTGAAGCCGAGGTGTGCCTTGTGCGCGGAGAAAGCGAACAGGAATCGGGGCTCCACGAAGAAGGGGGTTCCCCACTTGATCGCCTCCTCGGCCTC
>CAZOBP010000110.1:0-9415 GCA_964577995.1 uncultured Anaerolineales bacterium | reverse complement strand
AGGAGGGTGTGGAAAAACAAGCAATAGAGGTTTAAGGTTTCGTGGGCGGGACACTGGAATCGACGTTGTGGGCTAGTTCGGGGCGGATACAGAAGCCTTAGAGACCCAATCTCGCGCCTTTCGGGCCTGTCGTCTGGCCTCTCAGCATCTCCCTGCTTCCCTCTCCCCTCATCTGGCGCACCCGTCCCTCGGTATCAGGCACTCAACCTCGCTCTGCCTTTGAAGTTTACCCCGGTCAGCAGCTTCACCATCCTCTTCAGGTTCAAGGCCAGAACGGTCATGTAGACCTGGATCTGATACCTCAGCAACCCTAGATAGCGGCATCGTCCTAGCCCGTGACCCTGCTTCGCTTCCCCAAACTTCCTCTCGATCTTGTATCGCTCCCTTTGCCCCCTGATGTACTCAGGCTTCTGCTTCATGGCTATCCAGCCAGCCTTGTTAGGGTCCTTCTTCTTCGTCCGGTTGTCGTTTAGACAGATCGCCGACCCTATCCCCCTCACCTCCAACATGTAGTGGTTGCGGGTGTCGTCATAACCCCGGTCTGCAGCCACTATCTCCACCGGCATACCCTGCTCCAGGTCTTCCTCCACCAGCCTCGGCATCTGGTGGCCATCCGGCGCATTGCCCGGGGTCACTTCCACACTCGTGATCAACCCCGTCTCGCCGTTGATACTCACGTGGCTCTTGTACCCACAGAAGTACATTGGCTTCCTCGTTACCTTTCCTTCTTCATCCTTCACCCGCCGACTTCTCTTCACCCCCCATCGGGCATGAGGGTCTCGCGGCGGCTTCCCCTCCTTCTGCCGCGCATCTTCCTTCGCCACATTCACATCAGCCACCGTGTGCACACTGTCCACGATCTGTAATCCCCCAAACCGTATCCCCTCCTCCCCAGCAAGCCGTATGATCTCCCTCAGTACCTTCTCCAACGCCTCTACCTTCCCGTTCTCTATGATCCGCCTCTTGAACGCCGTCAGTGTAGAGTGATCCGGCGGCGCCTCATTCACCGCCAATCCCAGAAAGTACTTCACTGCCAGGTTCAGATTCGCTACCTCCTCTGTCTGCCGCTCAGATATGTCATACAGATACGACACCAGCAACATCTTCAGAAGCACCGCAGGGTCATACGGAGGTCTCCCTTCCTTCGCCCTCCCCCGATAGTACTTCACCAGCTTGTACGTGAATCGCTGCCAGGGAACCACTTCGTTCAGCTTCACCAGGAAGTGATCCTTCGGCACCACCTGCTCGTACACGAAATCCCCGAAGAATGACCCCCTCTTACCTTCCTTGAACCTTTCCCTGGCCATTTACCCTCGCTCCTTCCCTCTCTTCTCCCTTCAGTCTATCCCCTGTCCCCTTACAAGGCCACTCAACTCTCTTTTTCCACACTCTCCGTCCAGTATCCGTCGAAGTTCGCTTGGCCCGTGGGCAGTACCACATCCACGCGCGCAGAGATCACGCGGCCAGCTCCAGGATCTTCTCCACCATTTGAGGGTAGGGGTAGCCAGCGGCCAAGGCAGCCCTGGGGAAGCCGGCATCGGGGGATATGTCCGGATTGGGGTTGATTTCCAGGACGTACGGCTCACCACCCCGCTCGCGCATATCCACTCGCGCGTAACCTCGGCAGCCGGCTGCTTCATAGGCAGCGATCGCCACGCCTCGTATTCTCTCCGCCAAAGGGGAGGCAACGTCCGCGGGGCAGGTTACCGGCGTGTAATGGTATTCCTCCCTTTCGGGTTCCCACTTGGCTGCATACGAGCAGATTCTGCGCAACGGGTCTGGGAATGCGGAGTAGTCTATCTCCGCCAGCGGCAAACACTCCGCCGTCCCGTTGCCCCACAGGGCGACGTTGAACTCCCTGCCTTCGACAAACTCCTCCACCAGGGCTGGCTCCCGATACGTGCGCACGACGTACTCCACCCGCCGGCGCAGTTCTTCCGCGGTGGTCACCACAGCCCCGTCGTCTATGCCCAGGCTGGCGTCCTCTGCCACAGGCTTGACGATGGCTGGCAGCGGAACGGAGAACTCCACATCAACATCGTCGCACAACTGGAAGGACGGCGTCGGAATGCAGAGGGAGACCAGCAAGCGTTTCGTCCGAGCTTTGTTTAGACATAGGGCCATCGTCTCCGGTGGCGAACCGGTGTGCCTGTATCCCAGCCTCTCCAGGATGGCAGCAGCCTCGGGCTCCAAATCGGCCCGGCTGCCCAGACCCTCCAGGAGGTTGAAGGCCACCCACTCCTTGGCGTCGTACTCAGCCAGGATCTCTGACGGATCGAAGGGTACGGGCACACAGGCGACCTCGTGATTTGGTCGCAGCGCCACCTCCACGGCCCTCGCCGCGACCGCCACGCTCTGGGCGGAGACCAGGTCCTTGGCCTCGCCTTTCTCCACTGACTGGACGTCGTTGTAGAGAATCAATACCTTCATGCTCGCCCTCGTCTCAGCGGCGCACTGCGTCTTTCCGACGCGCACATGGGCCGACCACTCCGTAAGAAAAACGGTCGTCTTGCCTGGCCGTTCTCCTGCTGCGCCACGGTCAACGCTGGCACCCGCTCGGTCCGTCTCGCCAGTTCGGGGTATCTCTCCAGGGCCGCACCCAAGATGGCGTTGATGAGCTCAGCGTGGCTCATGCCGTCCGCCTCGGCCTGCATTACCATGTCGCTAATCCCCGGTGAGAGCCCTGGCAACGGATTGACCTCCAGGATGTAGGGTCTGTCGCCATCGTGAGCGTCCAGCTTGAAGTCCACTCGTGCCACGTCCATACAACCCAAGGCCCGGAAGGCAGCGACTGCCAAGCGGCTCAGCTCATCAACCACGGCTTCGCTGAGACCAGCAGGACACAAGTACCTGGGCACAGTGGGGAGCTCCGCTTTGATGCGCGACGTGTATATGCCCCGCTCTTCCGGGGGGCAGGTGCTCAGGTCGATCTCCAGAGGGGGTAGCACCTGCAACTCTGCGTTGCCCAACACTCCTACCGTTATCTCGCGCCCCTCCACGTACTCCTCCACCAGCGCCGGCTGTCCATAGGTCTCGATCAGCCACTGCAACTGCCTGCGCAACTGGCTCTCGTCACGGACTACAGAATCTCCGTTGATACCCATCCCCGTTCCTTCCCCGGCGGGCTTCACGAAGAGCGGGTACCTGAGATCGGAATCCAGGTTTGCGAAGGGATGGTCGAACACCTGGAACCGGGGAGTGGGCAAGCCATGAAAAGCAAGAACGCGCTTGGTCATGGGCTTGTCGAGAGTGAGCGCCAGACACAGGACTTTGGACCCCGTATATGGGATCCCTAGCATCTCCAGGAGGGCCGGCACGTGGGATTCCCGAGAATCGCCTCGGTGTCCCTCGCAGATGTTGAAGGCGATGTCGAAGTGGCCCCTGCGTAAGCGACCACAAAGCGATTCGTCGCCCTCCAGGAAGGTCACCTTGTGCCCTCCTTGTCGGAGGCTGGCGGCAATGGCCTCAACGGTCCGCTCCGAGTCCAGCTCAGCCCACCTGTCTTGTGCCTCTCCCACTCCGTGCGGGGCGTTCTTCTCCAGATTGGCAAGCAGTGCGATTCTGAGACCGCTCATCTTCGCCTCCGATCCAGCCCCGAACCATTGCCAGGTGCTGCCGTGGCGAGGACGGGCCACGGCTGACTCAAGACCTCGGCGGCCAGTCCGGTGCTCTCGGCCGGCGTCAGACTGGCAGCCACTCCCACCTTGGGCTGCCCCAGTTGATCGGTGCAGAACCGACATTGAGCAGGATCGTGTTTCTCATAGTGCCGTGGCTCAGGATACGAGAACATCTGCCCTTCGTAGTTCCTGACCACCACTCGAGAGTCCGACTGAGACATCAGGTACTGAGGCATGAGAGGCACCTTTCCGCCCCCTCCCGGCGCGTCGATGACGAACTGCGGCACGGCCAGACCGCTGGTGTGGCCGCGTAGGTGCTCTATGATCTCGATCCCCTTGCTCACCGGCGTGCGGAAGTGCCCGAGACCTTGAGACAGGTCACACTGGTACATGTAGTATGGTCTCACTCGTATCTTGAGCAACCCCTGAACCAGACGTTTCATGACATTAGGGCAATCGTTGATGCCCGCCAGTAGCACCGTCTGACTCCCCAGGGGTATGCCGGCATCGGCCAACATACCGCAGGCCCGCGCCATCTCCGGTGTGATCTCTCTGGGATGGTTGACGTGGATGTTGATCCACAAGGGGTGATATCGACGCAACATCTCCACCAGTTGAGGCGTGATCCGCTGGGGCAGATTAACCGGCACTCTGGTCCCGATGCGGATGATCTCCAGGTGTGGGATGCTGCGCAGACCGCGCAACAGGTACTCCAGCGCCTGCTCCGACACGAATAGCCCATCCCCGCCCGAGATGAGGGCGTCCCGAACCTCCCGATGCTGGCGCACGTACTCGATCATGGCCGCCATCTTCTGCAGGCTGACCGTCTCACGCCCCCGGCTCACCAGACGACGACGCGTGCAGAACCGGCAATAGGCGGGACACTGATCCGTCACCACCATCAGCACGCGATCCGGATAACGATGTACCAGACCCGGCACCGGCGAGTCGGCCTCCTCGCTTAGCGGGTCCTCCAGATCGCTCTGGTCGAAGCGTAGTTCGTGCACCGTGGGCACCACCTGCCTGCGGATGGGGCACGTGGGGTCCTGCGGGTCCATCAGAGACAAGAAATAAGGGGTGATCGCCATACGAAATGCTCGGCTGGCGCCAATCACCCCTTCTTCCTCTTCGGGAGTCAGGACCAGAACCCGCTTCAGTTCATCCAGTTTGGTGACGCGGTTTCGTACCTGCCAATGCCAGTCTCTCCACTCCTCCTCGCTAACCCCGGCCCACACTCGCGGCCGAGGGTTGGCGTGCGGAGGCTTCGTACCCGGAGGCTCCTCCCAATCCTCGTGATTTCTCTCTTCCATGACTCCCCCTGTTCTCGAATTCTGTGAAGGCGATCCTATGGCCAAGGTGCTCATACTCAACTCCGGGAGCGCTGCCCCTGCGAGAACCGCTTGGCGTACGTAAGGCGTGAATCACCTTCCCGGTAGTAGTCCTTCACCTTGGCTATCATTCGATATCCATGATCTTTGTAGAAGCGACGTGCTGGGAGATAGGGTCGCGTCGAGGAAGTGTCCACCAGCAGCATTCGTCCTTGGGCCCCATTCACTGCATCCTCTACCTGGGCGAGCAGCGCACTTCCGATGGCCTGTCCTTGATAGCTGGGATGCACGAAGATCCAGTACAGATCGTAGGTCGCATCCGTCATGGGCACGGGTCCATAACACACGAACCCCACGATACGGCCGTCCACCTCAGCCACCAGGGAACGGTAGTCCCTCTGCTTGGGGTTGTTCAGCTCTGTCTCCACCAGTTCCTTGACGACGCCGATCTCCCGGCTGGTGAACACGCCTGTTCTCCGACCCAGGGCCAGTATACCCTGTAAGTCCCCAGGCTGGAGCCGCCTCATCTGCAGGGCACCAGTGGCCAAGCCCTCCTCCGGACGGACTCGGCCGTGCGAGCGCCGCCGACCAATAGGCTCGGTCGCTCCTGCCTCGGCCGGAGCCGACGCGACGCGGGTCCTTGGCGGGACACCCCGCCGTTGTGCTCCCCCGCTTGACTCCGCCGAGCGCGCACCTGACGACCGCTCTTCCGACAATTCTTTCAACTCCCCAAGCCTTCACGAGTCGTTCACAGACGTGGAGTGGACGTGCCAAAGCGATTCCTCTCCAACCCTAAGGCATAAGTATACCCCCCAGGCGCACCACCAAGGTCACAAAACGGCAACACCTTGGTGACAAGAAAGGCCCCGGGGCATCAGTTTGGTACCAAATCCCGGGGCCTCGTGAGGAGCGTTGGAGAGTATGGTGTAGTCAAGCAGTGTTCTCCTCCCCAGAGGACGAGAAAGCATAGCCTATTCCAGGGATGGTCGTCACGTACCGCGGATGGGCGGGGTCTGGCTCCACCTTGCGTCGCACCCGGCTCACCAGGTTCTTGACCAGGGTGACCTCGCCCTTGCCACCATAGCCCCAAACTCGCTCCACTATGATCTCTGTGGGGATCACCCGGTCCGGATTCCTCATCAGCAGATAAAGCAATCGGAACTCCATGTTGGTCAACCGCACAGCGGAGCCTTCAGGGGTGAGGAGCACATGTGCTTCGGGATCCAAGGTCAAGCCTTCGACGGTGACCGGCCCCATCGCTGAGAGAGGTATCGACTGTGACCGTCGCAACAGGGTCCTGGCACGAGCCGCCAGCATCCTGGGACCGAAGGGCTTGGGCAGGTAATCGTCAACACCGAGGTCCAGTGCCCTGATGACGTATTCCTCATCGCTTTCTGGAGACGCCAGCAGAATGGGAACCGCGGAATCGGAGCGCACTCCGGCGACCAATGCCAGAAAATCGACCTCCCCGGAGGTGGCATCCAGCACGATGAGATCTGGCGCCTCCTCGATGCACATACCCGGGAACTTCTCCTCGCTGCTGGTGACTACTGGCTGTAAGCCAGCCTGGCGTAGCACGAAGGCGTCGAACTCCAACTGATCTCGGTCATCGCCGAAAATGAGCGTTTTCATCGCGCAGTCCCCCTCAAAGGGCCAGGTCCACCACAATTCACCACAACTCAAGCCACGCTCACAGCAATGCTACCACGTCCAGAATCGCCGATTGCTGGGCCCGGTCGTGGCCCTATCGTCCGCCCCGATAGCGCAGGCGGCCCACACAGGCACCGATCCTGCCCCTGATGCCAAGACCCACGTCGAGTCTCCTCCGCAGCCGCTTCAACCGTCCATACAGCTCCTGCATCTGGTCTCCGGACAACCGCTTCCTGCTCTCGAAATAGGCCACCGCGACCCGGCCCATAGCCCAGGTCCCAGCGGCAGCGATGGCACCCGAGATCACCCACCCAGGGCCCGGCAGGAACTTCAGCGCCTGCTGTGTGCCGTACCGCAGCAAAACGCCGCCGCCGATGGTCGTGATCAGCTCCCTGGCCCGTGCGGGACCCATGGCCTCCCCATAGATCGTAGCGATGCGCAGCGTCAGGCGTACCTGGCTAGCCAGAAGTAGCGGTATGTCCAGAAGGGGGATCGGCTCCATGCCAATGACCAGGTTGAGGATACTCGTGTTGCGGATCACACTGCGCGCCATCCTTCTGCGATAGAATGGCAACTCCCTGCCCAGCGCCACCGCCAGTGCCGGGCGCTTCTCAATGATCCGGGGCAGCAGTAACTCCGCTACGTTCGTACCCCTCTTGGCCGAGATGGGGATGATGGACACACCCAGCTTGCCCTCCGCATCAGCGACGACGGGCCTCAGATCGCTCTCAATGAGATCGATCTTGTTCAGAGCCACGACCAGGGGCCGCTTCTCACTCCTCAGGCGCTGGTAGAGGTCGTAGTCTTGTTGGCGGAGCCCGGCGGCTGCATCGAAAAGCAGCAAGGCCACGTCGGCCTCCCGCACCGCCTCCAATGCCGTGTTCCCTCGATCCACACCCCCCACCTCACCGAAACCAGGCGTGTCTACGAGGGTGAAGGGACCCAGCCGCTGGGTGACTACCTGTTTGGTCGTTCCTGGCACCGCCGCGACCGGCGATATCTTCTTACCTAACAGAAGATTGACTAGCGTGGACTTGCCAGAGTTCACCGGGCCCACGACAGCAAGCCTGGAGAGCGCCTCCTCCTCGATATCCAACGACAGGCTTTCTCTGTCGAAGGCCTTCAGGAGATTCCTCAGTTCACTGAGAACCACCGGCGTCCTGAGCATATTCTTCGACCTTGGATTGGGATACCTCAGATCATAGCCGATGGCTATTGAGAGCACCAACACCCCGCCATGACAACTCTGGAGGTGCGGTCGCAAAGGAGTTCGTGTATAATGGAACGACTCTCGGCGTCAGCCGTAGTGCGCGCTCGCGGAATGGTGAAGGTATGACCAGGCAAGTAGACCTCCGCCTCCTCACACTGGCAGGCACGTTGACGGCCCTTGCTTTGCTGTTTCTCGCTGCACTGGCGGGATGCAGTCCGGTGGCCTCTCCCACTCCCAGCGGCCCCATGGCGGACTCAACCCCCACGACGTCCTCGCCGGTGAGAGTTCCGAGCACCCCATCTCCGGCTCCCACTCCTATGGCACCTGGCCCTTCGCCGATAACGCTGACCATCTGGGGACCCATCCAGTTCACGCCCGGTGACGCGGACGCAGGACAAACTGTTTTGCAGGCGCAATATGAGTCCTTTGCCGCAGACCAGCAAGGTTTCGAAGCGCAGTATGTCACCAAGGCCCCGTCCGGAGAAAGCGGCATCGTTGAGTTCCTCGTGACCGCCAGCTATGCGGCTCCCAGCATCATGCCAGATATCGCTATAGTTGACCCCTTCGAGCTGGAGCCTTTGGTCAGTGCGGGTCTAGCACAACCGGTTCAGGGACTGCTGGCAGAGGAATTGATGGAGGACCTTTACCCGTTCGCACGCGGATCCTGCACCTTCGATGGTCAGCTCATGGGGGTACAGTTCGAAGCTGACATAGAGCACCTGATCTACTACACCGGGGGCCTGGAGGAAGCCCCCGCCACCTGGGCGGACCTCTTCGCTCAACCCATCAGCTACACCTTCCCGGCCGGTGGTGAAGGAGGGTTGGTTAACGACAGCTTCCTCATCCAGTACATGGATCAGGGTGGCCTGCCTCTTGACCAAGAAGGGCACCCAGCGCTCGACTCGTCCTCCGTGCAGCGAGTCCTGCGCATGTACGGTGCTCTGCGAACATGGGACGTAAGTCCCCTGAGAGTGCTCGAGTTGTCGGATCTCGAGGATTGCTGGGCAGCCTACACCGAAGGCAACATAGCAGTGAGCCACGTCAGTTCCTGGCGGTATCTGACGAGTCGCTCTGTCATGCTTGACACCGGATTCGGCCCCGTGCCTACGGAGACCGGGGCGCCAGCAACCATGAGTCGTGGCTGGGCGTTCGTGATCGTGACCGACTCTCCCGAGCGACAAGAGGCGGCTGCTCGCCTGATAGAGTGGTTGATGGCTCCTCAGAACCTGGCGGAGTGGAGCGAGGCCACGAGCCACTTGCCCACAAGACGTGCAGCGCTGCAGCTCACCGATTGGCCTGGCGAGTACGCCGACTTCCTGGAGAGCCAACTAGAGAGCGCCTTCTATCGCCCCTCCAGTCCGGAATTCGAGAAGGTAGCGCGGCCTCTGCAAGTGGCAGTAGAAGATGTGCTGTCGGGCGAGCGCACACCTCGGCAGGCCGCGACGCAAGCTGTGGACAGCCTACAGTAGCAGCCCAGTGCACCAGTCAACCGGGTAGTCCACGGTTGCACCAACCCTGAGAAGCTCACTCCTCGCCAAATTGGTCGACGACCCTGCCCTCGAACCGTCCCAGCGTCGCTTCCAGCCGCTGCTGGCGCACAGCCATGGTCA
>CAZOBP010000109.1:0-9504 GCA_964577995.1 uncultured Anaerolineales bacterium | reverse complement strand
TGCCCTGAGCCTAGTCGAAGGGGAAACGTCCCATCCAGATCACAACCACAGAACAGTATTCGGTCCGTCCGCTGCCCTCACAAGTCCACAATCAACTCGTGGATGCGATCCAACCCGCCCCTCAGGTACTCCTCGGGCAGCCCATGACTGATCCTGAGATAGCGGTCCATCCCGAAGTGATCCCCCGGCGCAATGAACACGCTCTTCTCGTCGATCAACCGCTGGACCAGTTCGGTGGAGTTGAAATCCATGTCGTACCGGACGTAGGCGATGGCCGCTGCCTGGGGCGGAACCACGCTGAACAAGCCCTCGTGGCTCTCCAACCACGCGTCCAGAATGGGATACCCACGCCGGACGTAGTCGCGGGCCCTCTGAATCAGCCGGGGCCGTACCTCAGGCGAAAGGGCGATGGCGGCCAGGTGGTTGGAGAGCATGCTAGCCCCAATCGTCACGTACTCGTGGCGTGCCGCGATCTCGTCCACGGTATCGGCAGGGCCCACGACCCAGCCGATGCGGAGTCCCGGCAGGCCATAAGCCTTGCTCAGGCTGTTCATGGACAGCGCCTTGTCGTACTTGCCCCAGAAGGAAGGCGTCTGAGTGTCCGTCAAGCGCTCCGCACCAGTGTATACCTCGTCGGAGATAAGCCAGGCTCCCACCCTCTCAGCGACCGCCACGATGGCGTCCATCTCCTGCGCGGTGAGGATATACCCCGTAGGGTTGTCCGGGTTGCAGACGGCGATGAGCTTCGTCTTTTCAGAAACCACGGCTTCAAGCTCGTCCAGGTCGGGAGCCCATCCACGTTCCTCTCGCAGATGGAACTCCTTGACCGTGATGCCGAAGTTCTTGGCCAAACCCCAGATCTGCATGTAGTTGGGAAGCATCATCACCATCTCCTCACCGGGCGCAACCAGGGTCTGGATAGTGACGAAGTTGGCTTCCGCGCCTCCGACGGTGATCAGGACATGGTCTGGCGTGGCGCCAGGGTAGAGGGCGGCGATGTTCTCGCGCAGCTCGATAATGCCGTTCCCCTGGGGATAATTGAGAGGGGTGCGCAGGAGCTGCTTGATGACTCCAGGGTCTTCTACCAGTTCCTCGACGCTCATGGGATAGACGCCGCTCTCGGAGAGATTGTACTCCACGAGGTTCTCCCACTTGCACATCATACGTTCCATCTCGAAGGGTATGAACTTTGCCATCGGTCCTCCTATACAGCGGTTAAACAACGGACGCGGCCACGCGCATCCTGATCACGAGAACTACAGGTCGCTATCCAGCCTGCCCACTAGCACACACTGGTACCCCCTCCCCTCTCCCAGTATTGGGGTGAGGGTCATCTTCTCACCCTCTCCTTTGTCCTCCCCCATCAAGGGGGAGGAGGCTCCACCACCGTGTCGATACTTCAGACACCCCTCCTTTGATGCGAGGCGCTTGGGGGAGGGTGACCTTCCCGCCCCCTCCGCCAGACACTGGTACCCCCACCCCTCGCCCATTATTGGGGGAGAGGGATGGGGGTGAGGGGTCCACTACCCCTTCACCTCGCTGGTCTCCTCGAGGATGTTGATGTTCCTCTTCGCCAGCTCGGCCAAAAACTCGTCGTACACGTCTCCCTTGATACAGTCCTCAGGAGGCACGATCCCCTTCTCCTGGATCGCCCCTTTCCCCACCAAGACGGCCGCTATCGCACAGGGGAACCCCGTCACCCGCTGCATGGCGGAGAAGCCCAGCTCCGTGTCTGCCACGTCCCACATGTAGTAGTCGATGCGGGTCTTCTTGCCATCCTTCTTGCCCACCACCGAGTTCCACATCACGCACACGTCCGTATCACCCTGCTCAGGCTGGAGCCTGGGCGTGATCATACTCAGCAGGAACTCGCGAGGAACGATCTTCTTGCCCTCGAACTCCACCGGCCCCAGGTCCAGCAGGCCGCACTCCTTCAGTGTATCCACGCCGTCGAAATGACCCGGCCAGCGGACCGTCTTCTCGGCAAACTCCTTCAGCTCCGTCCTGGTGAAGATGAAACTGGGCATCCCAGGCGTCACCGCGCACTCCAGCTCCTCGTCCACGCCGAACTTGTCGAACTGGAACCGCTCGCGATCGATGAGGGCGTCCACTTCCACCACCTCACCGCCTTTGAGGACGTTGAGCTTGACCATGTACTCGCGCAGCACGTGATCGAAGGCCCAGGTGATCATATACCTCAGGGGGTGCTTCTGCGCGGCCTCCTTGGAGGGGATACCACCCACCCTGGCCACAGCCCTCTCCACCTCGTCCAGCTTTCTGATCCCTTCGCCGACGGTGACGTTGCTCAAGCCCGGCGCGAAACCCATGCCGTCCACGAAGGTCACCCCATTCTTGATCGCCGTTTCGTGAATCCAATCACCGTACTCGTTGAGGCTCTTGCCCTCGGGGAGCATCAAACCCTCGGTCTCGTAGGCGTCGGGGCGGCGATGGTACTCCTCCAGCATGTCCACCACGTGCAGCCCGGCCTCCACCGCGCTGTGTATGAGGTTGTAGCTGGTCCTCCTGTCAGGCAGGGCGATGACCCCCACGTCGTAGAGGCCCATCAGGCTCTTGGTCTCCTCCCTGTTGAGGATGTCCAGGGGCTGTGGTATGACCTTGTCGCTGCCGATCCACTCCTTCGTCTGCTCCAGGGAGTCCTTTCGCCTCCCCACGATGCCGATAGCTTTGACCTCGCTATCCTGCGCCAGGTGCCAGGCCACAGCCTTGCCGATGCCACCTGAGCCTCCAAAAACGAGCACCTTCATGGTATCTACCTCCTGTCGATATTCCCACCTCTCAAATGCTGACCTGCGGGTGGGTTCACAAGGTTGCCGCAAAGCAGCGCAGATTATAGCCCATCAACCAGGCTTTCTCAAACAACGAGGGCCCGCGCTTCCGCGGGCCCTATCTGTCTCGAGACACCAAGGAACGACGTATGGCTTGCGACCGATGCCTACTCCGCAGACACGAAGGAAAGCGTCTCGCCATCCGGTCTGGACAACTGCAACTGCCCGTGGCTGAGACGGAAGGTCTTTACACCGCTGAGGTACTCCAGGTACATCCGCTCCTGTTCCATGACCCCCTCAGGGTCCAGACAGGCCATCTCCGTCATGAAGATGTCCTTCAAGTAGATGCTGTCCCCCTTCACCTCATACGATCCTCCGTAGCTGTTGCACCCCGAAGAGCCGCTGATCTGTCCCTTTTCGAAAGTGGCGGTGATCCTCGTTCCAGGCAGGGGGGCCGCCAGGCCGTACCCCACCAGCACCCACGAGGTGCCGTCCAGGGGATCTTTTCCAGCCGGGCTGATCACGGAGCATGCAACCAGCCCGAGCAAGACAACTACAGCCAGGGTGGCCAGCAGCCTATTCTTGGCGTTCATCTTCTTCTTTCCTTTCCCCTTCCGCTCTTTGGCTCTGAGACGCCTTTGAGCCTCCTGGAGTTCCCTGAGGGAAGGATCCAGCCGGGCGCTCGCTCTCCCCGCTCCGTGCAAGAAGGCGGCACGCCCAAGAAGGACGTGCCGCCCGGACAAGATAATAGGCTTCGCTCTACCGTGTGTACTCTACAACAGGGCGTCCATCCCCTGATGGGCAGAGTTGATGAGGTCTCGCAGCGGATCGAACAGAGTGTCGTCGACGTCGTCCACGCTCTCCCAACCGTAGCCCATCTGCAACGCCTGGCTACCATCGTCCCGTGCCAGAACGGCCCGGTAGCCCGCGATGATGGCTGCCTGGACGTCGTCGGATAGACCAGGCGCAAAGCTCAGACCCATGGAGGGGATAGGTGGAGACTCGGCCACGACCACCACCCGGTCCATGACGTCAGGGAACTCATCCTCCAGCCTGCTGCGTCCCCCTCCGGAGATCGCTCCCATCTGGCAGTCGCCCTGGTACACGCCTCGGGTGACATTGTCGAGGGTCATGACCTCGCTCTGCTCCCCTAGGTCCGTCTCCGGGTCGATACCCTCGGCCGCAAGCATCAGCCGGGGCACCCTGTAGCCCCCCAGGAAGTTGGGGCTGGACCAGCAGAAGCTCTTGCCGGCCGCGTCTGCGAGGCTGGTGACGCCCGTGTCGGCACCGGCGATGATCTCCGCTGTGTAGGTCAGCTTGCCGCCAAGCTGGGTCCCCATCACCGCCACCTCGTACCCGTAATCCTCGTGGGCCACCAGGTACCCCGAAGGGAAGGAGATGATCACATGAGGTGTCTCCCCCGCAGCCAGCGCAGCCACCAACTCTGCGTCGGACGCGTAGGGCGGGCTCTCGACGGTCAAGCCCGTCTCGTCCGCTAGAAGGCCGGATACCAACTGGTGGAACATGAAGCCCGAGACGTCCACCGCCGCGACGACGAGGGGCTTCTCCTCGGTGCCCAGCGGTGGCCCCTCCGGGGTGGGCGTGGGCTCCGGCGTGGGGGTCTCCGGTACCGGAGTAGGCGTCGGCGGCACCGGGGTGGCCGTGGGTTCCGCGGCCTCGGTGGCCGGCGCCGGGGGTTGAGTAGGCTCTGGCGCCGGGGTTTCCGCGCCGCTTCCACAGCCCGAGAGCAGCAGCGCTCCCACCACGAGCACGGAGATCAACACTGACCACTTCGATAACTTCATTTTTCACTCCTCTCGTTCTTGGTCCGGTCCAGGACGATAGGGGGGACGTCGCAGCGGTGTATGCGGCGCCGGGTGAATTGGTGCAGTGTACCGCATCTTGGTGAGGATACCAACTGGGGTGCGGGAGGCAAGGGAGAATAGGCACTTAGTGGCTACATGGTGAAGTGGCGATTGTGCCGGCTACGCGCGACCCCCTAGCATCAAGACGAATCCGCAGCTGCGGTGTCCTGTGGTGCTGTCCCGTGGACGCCGCGCCATCTGACATCAAGGCGATATGTGATGCCTGTTGGGTTGGATTCCCCCGTCGACTCCGCATTGCCGTGGATGTTCTCGACCTGCATCTCTATGAGGTTCCGGCCAAGGCGAAGATACGGCACGATATCCACGTGTGAGATACTCTGGAAACCCTCATACGTTCCAACAAGGTCACTGTTCACGTGCAAGTGGACAACATTGTCTACCATCAACTGCAGACTGGCGCTGTCCAAGCGTCCAGCTGACACCGGCAAGTCAACCATCAGCCTGTGCCAGACCTTCTGGCCCACCTTGGCATCCTCATCCGCAGGACGCTCCCTCAACCAGACCCATTGCGCCCCCTCAAGCGAACCCCACGAATCGTGAATCGGATCACAAGCCACCGGGGGAGACCATGGACCGTCCCGATGTTCGGAGAACTCGCCGGTTGTGCCACTTGCGATATGTATCTCCCCGGGCTTCAGCCGTTCTGTGACTGCTTGCCGATCCTCGGTCTCTGAGGCCGCGGATGACTCCGAAACCTCCTCGCCCGGCGGGCCGAAGATGCGGGCGTGGGCGCGCGCCGCTGCCTGTTGGAGAGCCTCCGGGGCGCGGCGATCCTTCGCAATGGTCTGGAGCTGCTCCTGGATCTCGGCTTGCCTGTTGCGCGGGAGGCTCTTCAGGGCAGTGAGTGAGCTGATGCCAAGAGAACGTTGGCCTTCTGTCTTGTCCGCCTGAGCCAAGCTCAGCAGTAGATCAGCGAGTCGAGTATGCGCCGTCTGCCCTACTCGGACCTCATTGGCCTCGTCAACGGCCAACTCCACCAGCGGCAATGACCGCTCGTCAATGTCGTGTCGTCTCCCATCCAAGCTGTCGATCAACTCGCGCGCAATCGTAGCTCTGCGGTCCTTGGACAACTTCGTCCGATATGATCGGTAGTATTGAGCGCCAAGGTTTGCAGCGTCGAGTTCGGAGGACTTCATAAGGCCTACAAGGTCATCCCCAATGCCATTCCTGAACTCAAGGCTATCGGTCTTTCGCACAAGCTCGACGAGAGGCTTGAGGGCGATGTGCTTATCCGCGACAGCCATGTTTCTCCCACAGTCTCGCAGCTGCTCCAACACAGAGAGCTGTCTCTGTCTGTCCAAGGAGACGTATAGTTCCTGTAGTCTCCCCACGGCCGCCAAGACGAGATCCCTGTTCGCTGCACCCAGCAGGGAACCGAGATATTCCCCGAAGTCATCACCAGGAAGATACGGACCTAGACCTTCGCGGATGTCGAGGAGCTGCGCGATGTTCTCGGGAGGCCCAGGTCGCTCCAAGATCCTCAAGCCGAGTGACTCACGCATGATCACCGCAACGGCGGCGCTGTCAGTCAACTGCTCAAGCTGCGCCAGAGCACCTACCTCTACAGGAGGCCACACGGCGACAGCTTCCTGCAGTTTCGGATCCAAGGCTCCGCGCACACCGTCACTGGCTTTGTTGCGCAGTCGAAGCGCATGACAAAGAAATCGCCTCTTCCACTCAGGCTTGCCCACGTCGTCGAAAGCACGCAGAATAGCGGCAACGAGCGAATCTACCTGGCCCTCAGGTACATCGGCCACATGCACCTGATCCAGTATAGACAGCGCCAACTCCTTCTGAGGGCCCATCGGAGGGCTGATTGGATGGCGCAGCAGGGTGCTGATCTGGGCCACGAACTCGCCGCGCGCAGGTTCTTGGGCAACATCAGCAAGGCGCAGGTAGGCGGTAGCGACCCTCGAAGCTTGCTCGATTCGGGAAGCGTCCAGGCCTGCTGCCAGTGCACGGAGTAGCTGAGGCTCCGCCGCGAACAACCGCTGACAACCTGGGTCCTCAAGCTGCAAGCCCTCCAGAATCTCAAGAACCGCGTCGTAGTCTTCGCCCAGGCGCTCGGACAGAAAGGCCCCAATGCGGCGAAGTTGCGGTTCCGTGAACAGTGGATGATGCGTCGGTAAGCACAACAGGAGATCCTGAAGGTAGGGCCCGGTGTCCCGCAACGACTCAGCCATACGGTCTGTCACGCGTTGAGCCCAGATAACGTCCGCACGATTGAGCATGTTGAGAACCTTCCGAGGCAGTACGTCGGGAAGGCACGAGGAGAACGAGCACACGGTGGTGGTGATAGCGGCTGCAGCGTCGGCTTTGAGCTCCTCAGGACAGCTGTCGAAGAGCTCGGTTGCCGCGTTCGCACCTGCGATTGCAGTCTGTTCGCGCTTGGCTCGGCGCTCCTCGCCGATCACTTGACAGATGATCTGCCAGATAGCTGTGACCTGGCGCGCGTCGGCCTCGCCGATGGCGCTCCCGATGCGGGGAAACGCACCGAGTCGAATGTCCTCCCGCAGTCTCGCGGTTTCGTCAATGGTCACCTCGTAGCTGTATTGGCGCAGGCTGAGGAAAGGCCGATGATCCTTGGCCCTCACACCGGAGGTAGCGCGCAGGAATTCCTCTAGTCCACGGTATCTGGAGTCTGGCTCATCACTGAGATACTCACTGAGGTCCACGTGTGTGTCGACGCCCAGCAAGTCCGGGTTCATAAGCGCTTCTCCAACTCGGGTGAGCAAACTGTCATCAGACTCAACGCGATCCACAAACCCTGGCCACTTCTCCTCGAGGACCATAACCTTGGCTAGAAAGGGAAGATTCCTCAGTACTCGAGCCGAGAGTCTGTTCCTGCTCTGCTCCAGTTCCGCGATCGTCCTCGCCGTCAGCAACCGGTTGAGGAATTCCTTGATTCGACGCGGATCCCGAGGCGCTGCCGCCCATAGAACCCGCGCAACGTCCTCGGAGAACCCGAGGCGCAACGAGAGCTCGGTTGCCAAGGTCGTCAGATCCTCCACCGCCGGCCTGATTCTGAGAGTCGTGTTGAAGAACTTCCTCAGGTATTCGGCTGCATCTTCGGAACCCGGCTCCCAACCATAGGTGGACTTGAGGTGGGCCATCAGAGCTTGATCGTCACACGGTATGACGAAGATACAGCCCTGTTGGTCAAAGAAGGTCTTCACCGTCTTCAACGCCTCGGCAGCGCTCTGGCTGTCACAGCGGTCCAAGTTGTCAACAATCACGACCAGCTTGTTACCACCCGGGTCGGCCGAGACGCCGCCCGTGTCGAGTAACGCCGTGAACTGATCCTCGAACTGCTCGGGCGAGTGTAGAGGAGGCATAGTGAGGCTGGTTGTCGTGGTCGAGTGGCCTATCTCAGCAAGCCTATCCAGCGCACCCAACACTGCCAGGATGAGCGTCACCGCAATCGCCGCAACCCCAACCGCGTCCGCCGACGCCGGAGCGTAGACACTTGCCAGAAAGAGGAACACTGCGGTGAGGACAACATATCCCACAAGAAGCGGCAGGAACCACCACACCTTCCGCACGCTGAACCGCCATTTGGAGTCGCGGCCCTCAGATGCCGATTCGTACAGCGCCTTGCGTATCTTCTCCTTGTATGCTTGCGCGCCCTCGCCAACCAGGCAGTCTACAGCATCAAGTAGGAAGCGCCGCCGCAGGGAATCACCGGGATACCTCCACACGTCGAATTCCATGGTCTTGAAGCGACGCGAAAGCTGTTCATCGTGGGAGATCTCACTGAGCAAGATGCGCCCAATCGACGTCTTGCCTGTTCCCCACTTCCCAAGAAGCCCAATGGTGAATGGCGTGTAGCAGCTCTTGATGATCTGCACCAAAGTCTCGACATATATACGATGTCCCAGCCGATCCTGGCCAAGCTCGTTGAGAGCTTGGTCTGAAAGGAATGCGCCTCCAGCACCCATCGGTTCGGCGTCGCTCATACTCCCCCCCAGGACCACATTCCACAGATGTGCTGAAGACACGGTGCCATCACGCCCCCTCCAGGTGGCCCAACGGCACCCACCCGCTCTGGCCTCCGTTCTTGGTGGCCCAACCCCAGCCGCTCTCCATCAGCAGCACGGTGACCGTCTCGCCCTCTTCCACGCTGAGCTCCGTCGCCGTGTAGTCGCGCCGGAGAACACACTGTTCGCCCTCTATCTCCACCCAGTTCTCCGGCACCCAGCGGGGCTCGCCACCGTCTGTCGCGCGCCGCACCCGCCCCGGCCACCCTGTTTCCCTGCGTTCGAAACTGCCGCAGTCACGCCGGAGTCCACATACCTCCTGACCTCCTCGGCGTTGTTCAGCACAGCTTTGTGGATCTGGGCCTTCGGCGTGTGTTTCTTCTCGGCATCCTGACCACCATGTGATGCAGATACCTATCTGCACAGGCTCTCGCATGGTCGGCCGTCGTGGTCCCCGTCGAGGCGTGAGGGGTCACCAGGACACGCGTGCCAATACGACATCACCTGCGCACAAGATGAGAAGTCGCCACAGTTGTACAGGTTTCCGTGACAATTCCAAGCCGTTCCCGCGGTAGGCGTAGGCGGAGGCGGCGGCACAGCAGTGGACGTGGGGGTAGGGAGCGTCGCGGTTGCAGACACAAGAGTGGGCGTCGCGGTCGCTGCAAGAGTCGGCGTTGGAGGCAAGGGCGTCGGCTCAGCCCACAGTCGTGTCCTCGCCGCTTGCGCGTCACTTTGCACCTCGCTGAATAGATCATCGTAGCGCACGTCAGGTGCGTAGCTGACGGCTCTTGCATAGCCGAGCTCCACCAGGCGAGCATTGACAAAGATGCCACCGACGTACACGTAGCGCAGCAG
>CAZOBP010000108.1:0-9617 GCA_964577995.1 uncultured Anaerolineales bacterium | reverse complement strand
GCCATCATCGGCCTCACGGTATTGATACGGCTTCTGACGTTCCCGCTCACTCAGAGGCAGATTACGTCGATGAAGGCCATGCAAAACCTGCAGCCCGAGATCCAGAAGCTGCAGAAGAAGTATGCCAAAGACAGAGAGAAACTGTCGGCCGCCACCATGGAGTTGTACAAGGAGTATGGGGTCAACCCCATGATGGGATGTCTCCCCCTGTTAGTCCAGATGCCTATCTGGATAGGGCTCTATCAGTCTATCTATCAAGCCCTGGGGAGTACGCCAGAACAGTTCGTGGTGCTATCTCAACGGTTATATCATACGATCCCGTTCATGCACGACATAGCGGCTCGATCGCTGCCGCTGAACAGCCGCTTCTTATGGTTAGACCTGGGGCGGCCCGATCCCTGGTATGTGTTGCCCGTGCTCGTAGTTTTCGTCTTCTGGCTACAGCAGAAGCTCACTGCGCAGCCCGCGGGGGACCCGTCGCAAGCTCAGATGAACAGCACCATGCAGGTGATGATGCCGCTCATGTTCGGTGTCATCACTTTGCAGGTCTCCTCGGGGCTGGCGGTGTACTGGGTTGCCTCGGGCGCGCTACAGATCATACAACAGGGCCTGACCACCGGTTGGGGAGATGTGTTGAAGGCCCTGCCTACAGGGTTACCAGGGCTTCCCAGGGGGGAGGAACCAGGGAAAGATGGAAAAGCCGGGAAGAAAGGGAAGAAGCGTTGAGGTCTCCGCAAGGGACGTAGATCAGGCCATTGAGAAAGCGTTGCAGGAACTGGATGCCGATCCGGGTGAGGTAGAGACGGAAGTACTCACGAAGGGCAGCCGGGGGCTCTTGGGTCTGGGAGCTGAGGAGGCTCGGGTCCGGGTGACCATCATCGAGCCCGAGGGGCGTCCGTGGGAGCCGGGGGCTGCCGAGGGGCCCCAAGCAGCAGACGAGATGGGCGGCATCGCCCTGGAGGTAGTCCGCGATCTCCTGAACCACATGGGGATCGACGCCACGGTGGTCGTTCGCGATCCAGGGGAGGACGACGCACAGCCCGTAGTCCTGGATGTTGAGGGCGACGACCTTGGAATCCTCATCGGGCGCCAGGGTGAGACCCTTCGTGATTTGCAGTACATCACCAGACTGATCGTCAGCCGGAAGCTCCAGCGTTGGGTCAACATCCTCGTCGACGTGGGTGGCTACAAGAGGCGGAGAGAGAGGATACTGTCTGAGCTTGCCGAGAGGATGGCACAGCGGGTGATGGACGAGGGGCGCGCCGTGACCCTGGAGCCGATGCCCGCACACGAGCGGCGCATCGTGCACATGGCCTTGCGCGATCACAGATCGGTGACTACTGAGAGCACGGGAGAGGGACGTCGCCGCAAGGTCGTGATCCTGCCCAGGGGAAATGATAGACACTGAATGCGGGCCGTGGGGCTCGGTACTGTCTTACTGGTGAACTGACTCATGAGCATCAGCCGCTCCGAAGTTGAGCACATAGCCGATCTGGCAAGGCTAGAGCTGAGCGAGGACGAGATCGCACAGCTCGAGATCGATCTAACCCGCATTCTGGAGTACGTTGATTTGCTCAACGAGCTGGATACGAGCGCCGTGGCCCCTACGGCGCACGTTGTGGTGCAGGGAGATGTGCTACGTGACGACGTGACGAGGGCCTCCCTGCCCACGGAGGATGTCCTGGCGAACGCCCCTGAAGCGGAGGAGGGTTTCTTTCGCGTCCACGCTGTGCTCCCCGGGGGTGACGAGTGACCCTCCACACCCTCACTGTCCACGAAGCCGGCGATTTGCTGCGCCGGGGTGAGATCTCCTCTGTCGAGCTAACGGAGTCCGTGCTGAAACACATCGGGGAATGCGACGAGCAGACAGGGGCCTATATCACTGTTACCCCAGAGAGCGCGCTCCAGCAAGCCCAACAGGCCGACAAGTCGATAGCCAGTGGTGAGGCAGACCCCCTCACCGGGATCCCCGTGGCTGTCAAGGACAACATGTGCACCAGCGGTGTGCAGACCACCTGCGGCTCGAGGATACTCGAGAGCTTCATCCCTCCCTACGATGCGACTGTTGTCGGGATACTGCGGAACGAGGGGGCGGTGATCGTGGGGAAGACCAACATGGACGAGTTTGCCATGGGGTCCTCAACAGAGCACTCGGCCTTCTTTCCCGCGCACAACCCATGGGATCCGTCACGAGTCCCTGGGGGATCGAGTGGAGGCTCCGCAGCGGCCGTGGCCGCCAACGAGACCTTGTTTGCGCTGGGGTCCGACACCGGCGGCTCCATCCGCCAGCCGGCCAGTCTATGCGGGGTCGTGGGCCTCAAGCCCACCTACGGCCGCGTTTCGCGATATGGCTTGATCGCCTTCGCTTCGTCGCTGGACCAGATTGGCCCCTTGACCAAGGACGTGCGCGATTGCGCACTAGTCATGAACGCGTTGTGCGTACACGATTCCCAGGACTCCACGTCGGCCAGAGAACCTACCCCGGACTACACCACATACCTCAACGAGGGTCTCGACGGCGTGGTGGTCGGCGTTCCCTCGGAGTACTTCGCTGAGGGGCTGGACAAGGGCGTCGAGGCGCGTGTACGCGATGCCATAGAGAGACTGGCTGAACTGGGAGCGGAGGTGCGTGAGGTGTCCACGCCCCACGAGAAGTATGCGGTGGCGACCTACTTCCTCACTTCCTGGGCGGAGGCCAGCGCCAACCTGGCGCGGTACGATGGGCTGAAGTACGGACTCTCGGCCCCCGATGCACGTGACATCCGCGAAGCACAGAGCAAGGCGCGTGGCAGAGGGTTCGGGAGAGAAGTGAAACGCCGAATCATGCTGGGCACCTATGCTTTGAGTTCGGGCTACTACGACGCTTACTACCTCAACGCGCAGAAGGTGCGCACGTTGATCAAGGAGGATTTCGACCGCGCCTTCGCGCAGGGGGTCGACGTGGTGGTGGGGCCTACATCTCCCATCGTGGCCTTCGGCATCGGCGAGAAGGTGGATGATCCCTTGGAGATGTATCTGGCAGACCTATACACGATCCCGGCGAACCTGGCCGGACTGCCATGCATAAGCGTGCCGTGTGGGTTTCATCAAGGGCTGCCGGTGGGTATGCAGATCATGGGAAGCCCCTTTGCCGAAGGCACCGTGTTGCACGTGGCCTACGCCTACGAGCAGAGCACGGAGTTCCATCTCCAGCGCGCCCCGCTGGGCCTCTAGTAACCTTGCGGCGCTAGCCGCCGAGTTCGGCTACGAACAGGTTGAGCGCGAGGTGATCCTCTAGTTCTCCCGTCTTGACCGCCACCTCTACCTCCAGCAGACGGTGGTAGATGTCCTCCAATTGAGGGACAGAGAAGTTCCGCGCCTGAGCCATTGTCTTCTTCGCCACGTAAGGGTGCAGGCGCAACAGCGCCCTGACGTCGGTGGCTGGGGTCCCTCTGTTCAGCAGTTCCTTGATCTGGAGCAATATCCTGAACTGCCGGGTGATCATACGGAGGAGATACAGCGGGCGCTGGCCCTCGGCCAGGAGCTTCTCCATCAGTTCCATCGCCCGCCGGGTGTCACGTGCGCCGAGTGCGTCCACCATGGCGAAGATGTCGGACTCACGGGCATAGCTGACCAGGAGCTCGGCGTCTCTCTCTGTAACGGGTCTCTCATCGCCTGCGTACGTGAGAAGCTTCTCTATCTCGTGATCCAGGAGACGGAGATCGTTGCCTACGTAGGTGGCGAGCACTCGGATGGCCCCCGGCTCCATCCTCCCCCCTTTCTCCTGTGCACGTGTGGCGATCCAGCGAGAGAGTTCACCAGGGCGCAGGGGCGTGAACTCGCGCTCGTACCCGTGTTCAGTTTGCGTGACTAGCCTGCGGATGGGATTGCCCTTGCCAATCTTGCGTTTCTCCAGGAAGACCAGTCGGGCGCTCTCCGGCAGGTCCTTAAGGTACTGTTCGAGACGCTCGAGGAAAGCGGAATCCTGCTCGGGTTCGCTGGGTGTTTCGCCTGTTCTCTTGTCGAGGCGGGCGGCAAGATCGTTGACGATCACTAGGCGCTTGTCGGACAGGAAGGGGAGGGTATCACATGCGAAGGCCATTTCATCCAGGGTGACCTTTCGACCGTCGAGTAAGGTTGTGTTGAGATCGACGGTTGTGGGATCGCCCAGCTTGGCCTTCATCTTGTCCAGCTCCAGGGAGCGGCGGTATTCATCATTGCCGTGGAGCAGGTAGAACATGGGAGACACCTCGTCTGTCTGCTAGCGATAGTGCTCCAGCTCGACTTTGTGGATGGTCAGGCGCCCCTTTTGCTGCTTGGTGATCTGTCCTATCCTGGTGGTAGAGACATTCGCAGAGGTGGTAAAACGCTCCTGTACCAGCAGGCCGAGAGGCTGGGCGGCGATCACGGCGAGCGTGGCCGCGAGTATGAAGCGGGGGAACTTGCTGAGGCGGGATCCTGATCCTCCCATGACCAGGAAGGTAGCGGCGCCAGCCATGAAGCCGGATACGGCCAGGTTTGTGCCACAGCGTGGATGGACGGCGAGGTCGGCCTCGCCTGCCTGGAGTCGGGCCAGACCCTCTGCCACGGCGTCAGCCAACGCCTGAGTGTCCACGTTTCCGTAGACGTAGAACCCGCCCAACACGGTGCGGCCCACAGCATTCAAGTACGGCTGTCTCTGGGCCATGATGTGCATCGCCGCGTGCTCGATGGCGTGGTTGCGCCTCACACTGGCGACTAGCGGCAGATCGAGAAACCCCATGGCGACTCCTTTCGGCACGGAACTGGTGTTCCCTATTCATTCTATCACACGTTGTAGGGCATTGGGAAGCGTCAGACGTGGGACGGTGTCGAAGAAGGGCGTCCCAGGCGCCGGGAATGGCGCCCTATGGGGTTAGAACCCCGCTCTTTGCTCGCCTTCGTTCGTTTGAAAGCGACAGGGTCATCGCCCTGCACTCCAAGTGGGGGACTCCGGTTGGGCGGGAGGAGCGAGCATTCGTTGACAGGTATCGACTGCGCCTCGCCGGTCGAGCGGCTGGCGCTACTCCGTGGTCTCCACCAGCGCCTCCAGATCGCGCTGCATCGCCTCCAGCTCGGCGCCGTATCCCGACCAGTCGCCCTGCTGGAGGTACTCTTGCGCCCTCTCGTAATGCTCGAGAGCTGAGACAGCCAGATCGCGCACTCCGCCGGTCACCGGCTCCGGAGCCGGCGCCGTCGGAGCTGGGGCAGGCTGATGACCGAGAAGGGTGGCCAGTGCAGCGCCGAGGGACTCGTCCATGATCACGCTGTCTCCAGAGGCGACGATGACCCGCTTCAATTCCGGTAGCTTGCTGGTCTCTGCCTGGAGGTAGAGGGGTTCGACGTACAGCAGCGAATGGTCGATGGGGATCACGAGGAGATTGCCTCGGATGACCTGAGAACCTCGCTGGTGCCACAGAGAGAGCTGGCCGGAGATGGCTGGCTCCTGGTCGATGCGAGCCTCTATCTGAAGGGGACCGTAGACCAACTCCTGCTTGGGGAACTTGTAGAGGAGGAGCTTGCCGTAGTGCTCACCGTCGGACCGGGCGGCCATCCACCCTACCATGTTCTGTTTGTTGGCCGGGGTGAAGGGAAGTATGAGGATGAATTCGGCCTCTTCCTGATCTGGCAGCCTCATGGTCACGTAGTAGGGCTCCATGAGCAGCTCGCTCCCCACGTATATCTCGTGGGCCACGGTCCAGAGGTCTTCCTTGTTGTAGAAGACGGTGGGGTTCTGCATGTGGTAGGTGTTGTTCATCTCGGCCTGAATGGCGAAGAGTCCCTCCGGGTAGCGGACGTGCGACCTCAAGCCATCGGGCATCTCTTCCCATGGGGTGAAGAGTTCTGGGAAGATGCCGGCGTAAGCCTGGATGATGGGGTCGTCGGCATCGACTACGTAGAAGGTCATATCGCCATTGTAGACATCGGTGGCGACTTTGACAGAGTTGCGGATGTAGTTGAAACGCTCGTAGTAGGGCTGGGAGTATGGATACATGTCTGTGGCGGTGTAGGCGTCGTGCAGCCAGATCAGGCGTCCGTCAACGATGACTAGGTAGGGGTCGGAGTCATAGAGCAGGAAAGGCGCCACCTGGCGCACTCTCTGGTGGATGTTGCGATAGAGCATCACCCGGCTCTTAGAGGTGAGATACTCGCTAAGGAACACCGATGCGTCGCCGAAACGGTAGGCGAAGGCCGCCCTCTTGAGGGGCGAGTCCATGAGGACCCCTCCCGTGCCCTGATAGGTCGCCGTGATGTTCTGATCCCCGCTGGGATAGTCGAACTCCTCGATGGTGCTGTTGACGAAGACGTAGTTGTCGGTCTTCTCCCCGTAGTAGATCTCGGGGCGTTCGATCTCCAGGCCGGGCACGGTGCGAGGAGGCAGGTCCCGGATCCACAGCTCCGGCAAGCCGTCGGAAGTGACCTCGTTGACGGGGCTCATCACCAGACCGTAGCCGTGAGTGAACTGGAGATGTTCGTTGACCCAGGTTCGGGACTGGAGCTGGTCGGTGGCCATCTCCCGAGCCGAGAGGCTAACCTGCCGTGTTGTGCCGTCGAGGAAGTAGCGGTCCACGTCCACGTCCACGAAATCGTAGTACAGCCGTATCTCCTGGATCTGAGCGTAAGTATCCTGGAGGGGGCGATAATCCCACAGCCGGATTCCCTGGATGGTCGGGTCGGCGTCGGCCAGGGCTTCCGGGGTCAGGTCAACGAGGGAACCGAATTCCAGCTCCTGTATGCGGTCGAGGCCGTAGGCGTGGCGTGTGAACTCTATGTTGTGTTCGATGAAGGGGTACTCCTTGATCAACTCGTTGGGCTGCACCTCGAACTGCTGCAAGAAGACGGGATACATCTGGCCCACGCCCACGGCGGCGACGAGCCAGAGCGCACCGCCTATAGCCAGGATCCAGGGTCTTCCGGAGACCACGCCTCCGAGGAGGAGCAGGATGCAGAGAATCACTGCCCAGAACGAGAGATTGTAGGCCAGCAGGCGCGCATGCACATCGGTGTAACCGGCTCCGAAGGCGAGACCTTCGGAGGAGTAGAGGAGTTCGAAGGCACTGAGCTTGTATCCCCAGGCGACGATAAGGAGAAGGACGGCTCCTAGCGCTGCCAGATGGAGGGCTTTCTTCCCGGTGAGCCAGAGCCTGAACTGCCGCCACGTGGGGAGTTGCACCAGTATGTAGACGGCGAACGTGGCCAGGAGGGTGAAGACCGTGACCTCTGCCAACCAGGCGCGCAGAAAGCGGTAGACGGGGAGGGCAAAGACGTAGAAGGCCACGTCCTGGGCGAAGATGGGATCCTGTACGCCGAAGGGTCGCTGGTTCAGATACAGCAGAAGCCGATCCCACTGACCAGTAGCTCCCACTCCGTTGAGGAAACCGAGAGCGAGCGCCGCAGCGATCAACACGATGTTGATGGTCCTGGATGGTACGTAGTATCGGTTGTCGAGGAGGAAGAAGCCTCCCCAGCCGGTCAGCTTTCTAGCGAGCAGGAGGTTGCCCAGGAAGAAGGCCACAAAGAGCAGCCCGAAGGCGAGGAACACCACCAGTTTCGCTTTGAGAGCGACCCAGAAGACAGAACTCAGACCGAGGTTCTGAAACCACAACAGGTCAGTGTAGAACCCGGAAAGCAGCATGAAGAGCAAAAAGAGCAGTATGAAGACACCGAGAAGCAGCAGGGTTATTCTTTGAACTCGATTCATGTGGGACTCCTTGTCTGGGCTGAGGGTATTCTACGCGCTTACCCCTTGGGCCGCCAGCCTTGCCGCGTGCGGACACGGTGGCAATCAGCGGTCCATCCGAAGCGTGCGCTTTGGCGCATCAGAGGGAGCCCTAGTGTCCTGCACGGACTCTTCCACCGACAAGACCACGGGAAGCATCCTGAGTAGTCGCGAAGCGACGTATCGAAGGATGCGGTTTGTACTCACCCTCACCCAAACCCTCTCCCTTTAGGGGAGGGCTTCTGAAGGGATTCCCCTCCCTCGATGGGAGGGGATAAAGGGGAGGGTGAAGTGATCGTGTCACCCCCACCTCCAGTCATCTCCCATCAATGAGGAGGACTGCGTGTGCAGTGTACGCTTCAGCGCATTGGGAAGGGCTGAAGCCCTCACTACGAGCCCGGAGAGTGAGCCAAGGATAGAAAGCATCCTGAGTAGCTGCGAAGCAGCGTATCGAAGGATGCGTCTTGCCTGTGTCCGACTGGGACGGAGACCACCAGGCTTGGACACTCAAGCTGCATGCTTCGATACGGCCTGCGGCCTACCCTTCGAGGAGCTCAGGACGCGGCTCAGCATGCTTGTCGTGAGGGTGCCCCACGCCCTGCTCCTACCCTGTGCTGCACTTGCCAAAGCAGCTTGACACGGGATACCTATCGTGTTATCATCCCAGTGCCACGAGGAACGCTCCGCGCTGTGTTGCACAGAGTGCAGCGGGGCGACAGGCGCCCGCAGAGCACTTCGATTCCCCGCTCTGCACCCCAAGGCTGGTCGTTTGGCGCGACGATGAGCCACATCCTTCGGAGTACGGACCTACGCTGACGGTCAGACGCAAGTGAGGGTTGTCAATACGTGCGAACACGAGTGCTCGCGACCGTGATCCTGCTGTGCCTGGGGATCTGTGCCGGCTGTGGCGAACCGCCGCCGCTCGACATGAGCTTGCTCACCGGCGAACCATGCGAGCCGCCTTGCTGGCAAGGTCTTGTAGCTGGGGTGTCGACAGAGGACGAGATTGAGCGATTCCTCACGGGCAGTGGGTTGGTCAATCGGAACAGCGTGTATCGGGGTAGCTTGAGCCGGGGCGGTAAGACTGTCAGGGTCAGCATACAGTGGCTCAGCAGCGCGAACGTGCAGGGCGCGCACTCTAGGAACTCGTTCGCCATGGAAGATGGCCTATTGCAGGACATGACCATATGCCTGGGAGCAGAGGAATCATGCATGGACGATTCGGTTTGACCAAGATTCTCGCCCTTTTCGTTCTGGCTGCGAACTTGGCGTGTTCGCCAAGTAGCTTGGCGTCCGTGCTGACGTGTTTGCAGGAGCCGTACGACGCTCCTCCACTAGGCTTTGATGAGGGGGACCTGGCCGGCACCTGGGAAGTACACTACACGGGCTACAGCATCGACACGCTGGTCCTGAGAGCGGACGGCACTTTCAAGCAGGTGTATCAAAACCGCGCCGAGGACTACACCTTTGAGACGCCCTGGAACGAGTGGTGGGTTGAGACCATGGGGGACGGGGCCATACGGCTGCACTTGCAGGGGGGGAGATACTACCCCGACGGGATACTGATCGCCGAACTGGATGGGGTCGGCCTTCCATGTCCCGAGAGCGAGCCGGACTGCTGGGAAGGTCTGGACCTTCCTCCCTACGGCTTTTATGACCCCGTCCAGAACGATACTGTGTTCATGGTGGCGGAACTCGCACTCAACGCGCGGTCTGACTCTTGGGGAGAGTTGTTGCTGCTTCACATGTGTCCCGCTCCCGATGAGTGTTTCGTCGTTTTCGGTTGTCAGGCCGGTCAGTTTCGAAGAGTTGCGAGCCCGTAAGAGCGGGTAGAAGCCGATGCTCAAGCCTGAGCACAGTGGCCCCGGGGTGGGCCACACCAGCATCGATGTAGATCTAG
>CAZOBP010000107.1:0-10098 GCA_964577995.1 uncultured Anaerolineales bacterium | reverse complement strand
ATACAAGAAAGAACCACCCTAAGTTTACCAAACAGTTGGGTCTTCGTCAAATCCTGACACAAGCCATTGTAGAAAGGAGAGTCCCTTGGATGAGCTTTCCGCTCGGGCACTGAATCTCGCTCAGGCCAAAGGGGCCAGCTACGCCGATGTCCGCCTGGTCACGGCGGAGACACAAAGCATCGCCGTGAAGAATGGGATCGTAGAGGCCATCTCTCTGGACACCAGTCAGGGGTTCGGGGTGCGCGTCATCGTAGATGGGGCCTGGGGGTTCGCCTCCAGCGCACGTCTGGACAGAGACCAGGTAGATGAGGTCACAGCGTTGGCCATCGAGATCGCCAGGGCCAGTGGCCTGGTCAGCGGAGGCCTCATAAATCTAGGGCCCCCGGAGGTCAATGTCGGTTCGTACCGCACACCCGTGGAAGTGGACCCCTTCGAGGTGTCTTTGGACCGGAAGATCGACCTCCTTCTGCGGTGTGACAAAGCGATGCGCAGGGCCAAAGGCGTGGCGGTCGCTGAGGGGAACATGCTCTTTTTCCGTGAGAACCAGGTCTTCGCCAGCACCGAGGGCAGCCTGATCGAGCAGCAGATAGTCGAGACCGGCGTCGGTCTGGTGGCCACGGCCGTGAGCGCGGATGAGGTCCAGAGACGCTCGTATCCTAACAGCTTCGGCCGCCACCAGGGTACTGGAGGGTTCGAGTTCATCGACAGGTACGATGTGCTGGGCAAGGCCGAACGCCTCGGTGAAGAAGCTGTAGCGCTGCTCTCCGCCCGTCAATGCCCCAGCGGGGTGACCACGCTCATCCTGGGGCCAACTCAGCTCGCCCTACAGGTCCACGAATCGTGCGGCCATCCCACGGAGTTGGACCGCGCCCTGGGCACCGAGGCCAGCTACGCGGGCACCAGTTTCCTGACCCCAGACAAGCTAGGCACGTTCCGCTACGGGTCAGAGATCGTGAACATCACTGCCGACGCCACTCTCCCAGGTGGGCTCGGCACTTTCGGATACGACGACGAGGGCGTGCCCGCCCAGCGGACCTATCTGGTAAAGGATGGTATCTTCGTGGGCTACTTGACGTCAAGGGAGACCGCCAGCCACCTTGGACAGCACAGCAACGGGACGATGCGAGCCGACGGGTGGGGCAGCATCCCTCTTATACGCATGACCAACATCAATCTCGAACCGGGCGAGTGGGACCTGGACGACCTTCTCGCCGATACCGACGATGGCATCTACATGGAGATGAACAAGAGCTGGAGCATTGATGACAAGAGGCTCAACTTCCAGTTCGGCACGGAGATAGCCTACGAGATCAAGAATGGCCAACGGGGCGATCTGCTGAAGAACGCCACCTACGCCGGTATGACACCCCAGTTCTGGGGCTCCTGCGATGCGATCTGCAACCAGGGGTACTGGGACGTGTGGGGCACTCCCAACTGCGGCAAGGGACAGCCCTCCCAGGTGGCGCACGTAGGCCACGGGACGAGTTTGGCGCGTTTTCGTGACGTCCAGGTGGGAGTGATGAGATAGGATGGGAATGGGGGAAGGGCGAAGCAATGCTGGGTGAAGCCAAGTTGAGGGAACGTCTCGAGTACGCTCTATCGACGTCGAAGGCAGATCAAACCGAGGTGGTTTTTGTTCGCGAGAGGGAGCAGCTCACTCGCTTCGCCAACTCCTACATCCACCAGAACGTCAGCAAGGACGATCTGGACCTCCGGGTGCGGGCCGTGCTGGAGCGGAAGATAGGCATCGCCTCGACTAGCGACCTGAGCGACGAAGCTCTGCGGGGAGTGGTGGAATCCGCGACCACGGCGGCCAGCTACCAGCAGAAGAACCCCTACTTTCTCTCGCTCCCCTGGCCGCGACCGATCCCCCGCATCCACGGCTTCGTGGAGAGGACCGCCACCTGCACTCCTCAGAGGAGAGCTAAGGCCGTGAGGGAGATCTGCGTCCCGGCCAAGGAGCAGGGCCTGAACGCCTCGGGAGCCTTAGCCACCCGGGACTACGAGTACGCGGTGGGCAACTCCCTGGGCCTGTTCGCCTACTACCCCACCACCCTGGCCGACCTCAGGACCGTGATCATGAGCGACACGGGGTCTGGATATGCTGCGGCTGTCTCTCTCGATATCGACGCCCTTGACGCGGCAGCGGTGGGTCGTGAGGCCATCGACAAGGCCCTTCGCAGCCGGAATCCGGTCGATGTCGCGCCTGGCGAGTACACGGTGATCCTCGAGGAGTACGCCGTGGGCAGCCTGGTGGTCTACCTGGCCTACATGGGCTTCGGAGCCCAGGCCTACCAGGAAGGCCAGAGCTTCATGTCCGGCAGGCTCGGCCAGAAGGTCACCGGGGAGAACATCAGCATCTGGGATGACGGCCTGGACCTCAGAAACCTGCCCATGCCCTTCGATTTCGAGGGCGTCCCCAAACAGCGCGTGGACCTCATCTCCAAGGGCGTGGTCAGAGGTCCGGTCTACGACACCTACACGGCCGGTAAGGAGCCGGCCAGGACCTCCACCGGCCACGCACTGCCCGCACCCAACGACATCGGTCCCTTCACCTGGAACCTGGCCATGGAGACCGGCCAGGCTACCAAAGAGGAGATGCTGGCCTCCACCGACAAGGGGCTATGGGTGACCAGGGTGCACTACGTCAGGCCGGTGCACCCCCTGAAGACCGTAGTCACGGGCATGACCCGCGATGGTACCTTCCTCATCGAGAACGGAGAGATCGTTGCTCCGGTGAAGAACCTTCGCTTCACGCAGAGTATCCTGGAGGCCTTTGCGGAGGCGGAGGAAATCGGCCGTGAGGCGGTCTTGACCCGAGAGGCGTTTTTCGAGAACTTCATCGGGGGGATCAGGATCCCGGCGTTGAAGCTGCGCAAGTTCGTCTTCACCAGCGCGACGGAGTTCTAGTGCATCCGAGATGTACAGCGTCCTTTTGGGGCCTCCTTGGCCGCGGACCTCGTTCTCCTGGCCAACGTCCCCTTGTACCGGAGGGCGGCCCGCAACCATCATCCCCCGGCCAACGAAAAGCGGGGCGTCACCGCAGTCTCGCCCCCGTCTAGCCAGCCTACTGGGGGCGGCGGCCGCGTCGGGGGACTCCACGAAGTTGCCTTGGAGGACGCCAATTTGCTGAACAGTGCACTGCATCTTTGAAGACAAGAAACGGCGGCACTAACCCCATCGGATACTGCCGGCGTCGCCACCGCCCCACCCGAGCCTGCCAGACCATCACACATTGTCCTCTAGCTGGTCCATCCGTCGACTCGCCTGCTCAGCTAGGTCCCTCAGCTCGTCCCGGAGCTTATCAACATGTTCTCTGGTGACCCCGTCCTCCATGTACTCCTTCATCGCGGCGGCCACACCATCACTGACTACATCAATGTCAGCCAGGATCGCCGTCAGCTCGTGATCGTAGACGAACATCACCAAAGGTGATCCCTCCACTGGGCTGTAATCCCACGACTGCCAGTAGTCGTCGAGCCTCTGTCGCAGTTCCGACGACCCTCTCCTCAACTTCTGCTCTTCCCCTTTTTCGTGCGCCTCAGCCACATCGAACAGCAGGTCGACCAATCGCAGCAATCTGATTACATACCGTCGCACCTCGGCACACCGCTCTCTCAGCCGCTCCCTCTCCCGCGCTCGCCTTTCGCGTCGATACTGCAGGTAGTTTGCCAGGAGGGTCCCCAGCAGAGACAAGCCCCCGCCAACAACCACCGCCAAGATAGTGCCCAACACAGTCACACTTCCCCTCCCTCATCCCCTGATCGCTGAGCCTCTCCCGGCACATCGCCTCCCAGCGCCTCCAGCCTCTCGGTCAGCCTCTCGATCTCCGAGTCGAGCATCGCCACTAGCCCGTCACCTGCCCTACCTGCTTCGTCAAGCCCCTCAACCGCCATCGCGATTAGTGCGTCCCTCTTGGCTCCGGCACTCACGACTAGCGACTCATCCACCATCCAGCTCTGCGCGATCAAAGGCACCCACTCCTTGGTGCGACCAAGCCAGTGGTAGAACCATCCCACTTTCCGCAACACCTGCGGATCACCTAAGCGCGCTAACTCTCCACTTCGCTCTGCCAACTCCCAAATGGGCGTCCCGATGTTGAATACCTTCCCCCACTTCACAGACTTCAACGCCCAACGCCATTGAGGAATCTTGTCCACGAGGTCTGGGACTTCCCCCCTCAGAAGCCTCAGCCAGTCCAGCGCCCTCCAAGTCTCCCGCCGCTGCCGCGCCTTTCGCTCCCTGGCCTGTTCAAAGACGTTCAGCCTCGTGCCAACCACCCACGCGACGAGGCCGGCCAGCAGGGCCAGCGGCGCCCCTGCGGCCAAGTTCCCGATGGCCTCATTGACCACTGTAGCCAGATCAATCCAGCACATCCCCAAGAACTCCCTTCGATCTCCACAATTCCCCCCAACCAAAAGGCCGCGACGAACACTCCTAGCGGGCATTATACCACCAATTGCGATTGTCGACAACCTGTGTTGGTGCCTGCGAGCAGCTGAGCCCCGTCCGTCTCGGTTCTGCTATCCTCCCAGCCCGACCTTCTGCCTGTAGATCAGCCGCTGCTTCGTCCCACCATCACGGGGTTGACCCGCGACGCGATATTTCTCAGTCAGGATCGGCAGATGACGGGCCCGGGCAAGAAGGTGCGCTTCACACAGAGCATCCTGGAGGCTCTGGGCGAGGTTGAGCAAATCACCCAGGAGACCAAGCTGACGCGGGAAGCGTTCTTGGAGAACTTCATCGGGCGTATCAGGGTGCCCGCGTTGAAGCTGCGGAGGTTCGCGTTCACCAGCGCGACGGAGTTCTAGTCAGTAGGCCCCGAGTTCCCGCAAGCGTTCATCGGAGATGCCGAAATGGTGGCCCAGTTCGTGCATCACCACCTGCCGCAGCTTGCCACGAACCTCCTCCGCGGTGTGACAGCAAGCCTCGATCGGCCCTTGGTAGATCGTGATCCTGTCTGGCAGCACCAGACCGTACCTGGAGGTGCGTTTGGTCAGAGGTACGCCCTCGTACAAGCCCAAGAGCGTTTCACCAGGAGGGAGGCCCATTCTCCTGACCTCCTCGCGGCTGGGCCAGGCCTTGATTACCACATCAACGTTTTCCAGCTTGTCCTGGAATTCGAGCGGCAGACCATCGAGGGCTTCCGCAACCAATCTCTCGAACCGTGACCTGTTCACACCCTACCCCTTGATCATGCTTCCGGGTTGGCATTGCCTACAGAAGTTGGTGAGCCGGTTCCTGGCCTTGATCTCAGAGATGGTCGTTCCACAGCGAGGACAAGGGGAACCCCCTTTGCCGTGCACCCGCAGGAAGTCCCTCACCTCCACGCGAATCTCGTCACCGACCCTCTCGCGCAGCGTCGTGATCGCCTCCGCAAGCACAGAGCGGATGGCGGGATACAGCCGTTCCATCTCCTCCGACGAAAGGCTCGGTCGCTTGCGGAAGGGGTACAGTCGAGCCTCGAACAGTATCTCATCGGCGTAGGCGTTCCCTATCCCTGCCACCACCGCCTGGTTGGTCAGCAACCCCTTGATCTCCCCACGCCGTGCCCGAAGCCTCTCTTCGAACACTTCCAGGCTGAACTCAGGATCGAGAGCCTCGGGTCCCTGCTCGGCAAAGCGGGGGACCAGGTTCTCGTCCGGGGTGAGGTACACCTTGCCCATGGACTTCGCGTCGACGTAGCGCAGCTCCATGCCACCGGACAAACCCAGCGCGAGAACCGTCTTGCGAAGCCGGCGCTGCTCGGGAGCACAATACTGTAGACGACCAGCGAGCACGGGGTTCACCACCAGCTTGTCGCCGCCGACCAGGTCGAGGATGAGGAACTTACCCCTCCTGCGCACGCTCTGAAACTCGCCACCCAACAAAGCGGGAGCGAAATCCCCTGGCGCCAGATTACGCACCACGAGGGGAAGCAGAACCTCCACCGCTTCGATCCGCTGGCCCGGTAGAACGTCCTGCAGCCGTTCCTTGACCACCTCCAGATCAGGAAGCTCCGGCATCTTCTCCTCTGCCGCCAAAGGCGTGTTTCAGGTCATGGGGCAGGCGTCGCACTCTGCCCTCCCGATCCACACAGAGATGCTTCGTGTGGCCGGTGACCAGCACTTGACCCGTATCCTTCATCAGCACTTCGTACTCCATGGTGATGGTCCGGCTGCGCAGCTCCTCCACGGAGGTCCGCACGACCACCTCGTCGTCGTATCGAGCGGCGGCCACGAATCTGGCGTCCACCTCGGTCAGCGGAAGAAAGAGGCCTTCCTCCTCCAGGTCCCTGTACCTTCCACCCTTCTGCCTCAAGAACTCGCCTCGCCCCACCTCGAACCACACGATGTAGTTGGTGTGGTAGACGATGCCCATGGCATCCGTCTCCGCATAACGGACCCGCAAGGTCGTCTCGATCACATCCTTCTCGCTCATCCACTCTCCCCTTAGCCAGGCTCTTCAATCCACAGCAGATGATACCACGGCTAGCTCAGCTTGTCAACGTGGAGATCTACCGACGGAGAAGAATCGGGGCCCAACCCGGGCGCTTGGGTTTGCGTAGAGGGACCCCGGCCTCTCCTTGAGCCTCGGTCAGCGTGTCTCGCGCGCTGCCCGACCCTCGCAAACTCGCAGGAACAGTACCCCGCCGAGGATCATCAGGCTACCGGCGAGCTGCATCCCGCTGAGGCGTTCGCCAAGTACGAAGAAGGCGATCACGGCCGTGAACACCGGCTCCGTGGTGACGATCAAGTTGGCCACGCTGGCTGGCAGGTAGCCCAGGCTGACGTTGTACAGCCCGAAGCCGGTCACTGTGGGCCCGGCGGCGAGCACGAAGAGAATGGCCCATCCCGCACCAGCATTCCCTAGCCAGAAGAGGTCGCCTGTGCCGGTGTCGATGCCAGGCCACAGCGCTCCCGGCAGCAGGTTGAAGAGCAGCAAGAAGCCCGCGGCAGAGCCGAACGTGTAGAACAAGGTCGTCCAGGGGTTCAGACCACGTTGCGAAGCCGAGCGGCCCATGAGGCTGTAGATGGAATAACACAAGCCGGACAGCATCCCCGTGATCATACCCAGCATGTTGGCGTGCCAGGACGGGGGATCCAACGCCCCGGACACTGCAGCGCATCCTGCCAGGCAGAGCACCACCGCCAGCAGCTTGACCGCATCGAGGCGCTCCTTGAGGAGCCACCACCCCAACAAGGCGGTGAATGCTACTGAGCAGTAGACCAGCACTGTGCCGATGGCCGCGCCCACCAGGGATACCGAATACGTCCACAGGGTGTTGAAGATGGCCAACGTGAGACCGTAGAGTATCAGATAGGACAGGTGTTGGCGCCCCGCCCGTAGCAAGACCGGACGCACCACCCCCAACACAACCAGCAAAGTGAGGGCCACAAAGGCGTCTCGCCAGAAGGCCAGCACCAGCGGGGGCATGTCGTAGGCTACAGTGAGGTGGCGGATGAAGACCGCTGTGGTTGACAAGATGACCGCGCTGACCAGGGCGATAGCGTAGCCACGCGTGAGTGTTGAACTGCCGGGCGTGGTGGTTGCCTCCACGCTAGACCGGTCCCCATCGCTCGGGCATTGCCACACTGACCACTAGAACGACTCTCCGAGAAGACCCTCGATCAAGGCCTCGATTCTTTCCTTAGACGCATGGCCCACGTCGAACCAGTGGATCGTGTCGTCATCCAACCGGAACCATTTGTACTGCTGCCTCACGAAGCGATGCGTTTCGCTCTTGATCTTGCCCACGGCCCCAGATACGTCCGTCTCACCTCTCAGGTAGCCGCAGACCTGCCGATAGCCCAGCCCCGACATAGCAGGCAGTTCGTGGCTGTACCCCTTGGCCAGCAGCCCCTCCACCTCAGCCACGAGTCCTCTCTCCACCATGTCGTCCACTCGCTCATCCACGCGGCGATACAGAAGCTCGCGGTCCATGGTCAGCCCGATCTTTAAGGCCCTGTACGGCGGCGGCTTCCGCTCCTGTTGCGCAGAAATCGGCTTCCCTGTGGTCTCGTACACCTCGAGGGCCCTGACGACTCTCCGCACGTTACGCGGATCGATGCGGGCCGCGGCCTCGGGATCCACGCGCTCCAGTCTGGCATGTAAGGCGACCTCCCCGTCCCTCTCAGCCTCCTCCATCAGCTTCTGCCGCAGTTGAGGACTGGGTTTCACTCGCGGGATGACGTAGCCCTGCAACACTGCACGCACGTACAGCCCGGTGCCGCCGACCAGGAAAGGGACTCTGCTCCTGGTCAGGACACCGTCTATGGCCTGGTACGCCAGCTCCTGGTACTGGGCCAGGGTGAACTCCTCGTCCGGGTCCAGGATGTCCACCAGATAGTGAGGCACGAGGGAACGCTGCTCCGGCGAGGGTTTGTCGGTGCCGATGTCCATCCCCCTGTAGATCTGCCTCGAATCCGCTGAGATCACCTCGCCGCCCACGACCTGGCACAGGGCTATGGCGATCCTTGTCTTGCCCACGCCCGTGGGGCCGACGATTGCTACCAGCGGAGAGAGTTCCCTCGCCGTCACGTCACTCCTCCACAGCATTCTTGAGCAGTGCCAGGCGTTCCACCTCTCGGTGCTGCGACAACTGGATAGACACCACGTCTATGCGCCAGTCTGGAGGCTGTGACTCGTGCTCCTGCAAGTAGGTCTGAGCCACCTCGACCAGCTTCTGTCTCTTCGCAGCCGTGATGGACTCCTCAGGCGACCCGAACTTGCGGCTACTTCGTGTCCTCACTTCCACGAAGACCAGGCAGTCGCCATCCAGAGCCACCATGTCCACCTCACCCACGTCACAGCGGTAGTTCGTCTGGCAAATGACGTATCCCTGCCGCTCCAGATACTCAGCGGCAATCCCCTCGCCTAGGCGACCGAGTTGAGCGCGAGCGTCAGAACGGGTGCTCTCCACAGGACTCTGCTCCCGGCCCTCCAGCCTGAACTTCATGGGGGCGTAGGACATACGATGCACCGGCGATGGCCCCAGGCGGTCCAGAGCTTCTCGGTGGCGCGCAGTGCCGTAGCCTTTGTGCCGGCCGAACTCGAACCCCGGGAACACATCATCCAGGGCTACCATCATCCGATCCCGCTCCACCTTGGCCACGATGGACGCGGCGGATATGGACATGGACAGATCATCACCCCCGGGTATGCCCTGATGGGGCAGCCCCTTGTAGGCGAGGGGGAAGCCATCGACCAGCAGGTAGTCCGGAGAGGTCGAAAGGCTGTCCAAGGCTCTCATCATGGCCAGCCTGGTGGCGGCAACGACGCCCAACTCGTCCAAGCGGGACGAACTCACCACTCCTAGACCCAGGGAAAGGGCCAGTGTGGAGATCTGCTCGTGGAATTGGGACCGCCGTGTTGGGGTCAGGCGTTTGGAGTCACGGATGCCGGCCAGCTCCTCCGCGAGGGTTGGCGATTCCACAGGGAGAAGCGCGGCACACGCCACCAGTGGACCAGCCCAGGCGCCGCGTCCCACCTCGTCGAGGCCGGCGACGACGCGGTATCCCTGTCTGCACAGAGCCAACTCTCTGTCGAGACTTGGTCTGCTCTCCATTGAGTATCTCAGACTACAGCAATGGCCCCGCAGCCTAGGTTGCCCAGGGGTCTGCGGGGTCAGACGTCGATCCGCACGATGGCCAAAGGGACACAAGCCCCAGCGGCCTAGCCGTCCGCCTTCTCGAGGATGCGCTTTTCTTTCAGCCTGGCCGCCTTGCCTGTGCGACCGCGCAGGTAGTAGAGCCGCGCCCTACGCACGTGTGAATGGCGCAAGACCTCGACCTCGGCGACGCGCGGTGAATGAACGAGAAAGGTACGTTCCACCCCCACTCCGTGGGCTGCGATACGTCGCACTGTGAAGTTGGCGTTCGCGCCGCCCTTGCGGACTCGCATCACAGTTCCCTGGAAGATCTGAATGCGCTCCCTTCCGGCTTCGACGATGCGAGTGTGCACCCTGACCAAGTCTCCCGGGCGTAGTTGCGGAAGCTCGCCTTCATCCCTCAACTGCTGCTGTTCAACAGAAGCTACCAAGTCCATCATAAGCAAGCACCATCCTCTAGGAATCTAGCCGAAAACCCACGTTGGGTCGGGTCTGAAGGCGATTGGTGA
>CAZOBP010000106.1:0-10121 GCA_964577995.1 uncultured Anaerolineales bacterium | reverse complement strand
TTCGTGGAGGTGCCCTGGCGTCTCTACAAGGGCGATCCCTTCTGGACCCCCCCTCTCAGGGCCGAGTACCTGGGCAGCAGGCTCCTGGGTCTTCCTGGGCTGCTAACCCCACGCCACCCCTACCACCAGCACGCAGAGGTGACTCATTTCCTGGCCAGAAGAGGTCCAGAACTGGTGGGCCGCGTCTCCGCGGCCATCAATCACCGCTTCAACGAGTACCACAAGACCCAGATCGGGTTCTTCGGCTTCTTCGAGACGGTGGAGGACTTCGACGTGGCCCGCAGCCTGTTGGACGCGGCCCGCTCGTGGGTAGAGGAGCAGGGCATGAAGGTGCTTCGGGGCCCGGGAGAGTACTCCAATGCCACGCACGAGAGGCAGGGGGTCCTGGTTTACGGCTTCGACTCTCCGCCTACGGTGGAATTGACCCACAACCCGCCCTACTACGGGGAGTTCCTGGAGCGGTATGGGTTCCGCAAGGCCAAGGATTACCATGCCTATGCCACGGAGGAATCCAAACCCGAGTACGCGGCGCGGCTGGCCCGCATCGCGGAGCGCGTCCGCAGCCGCTCCAAGATCACCGTTCGCAGGGCGAATCTGGACTCGCTGGACGAGGAGATTCAGTTACTGGTCAAGATCTACAACGAAGCCTGGGCCCGCAACTGGGGGTTCCTACCCCTCACCGATGAGGAAGCGCACGCCCTGGCCGAGACGCTGCGACCGGTGCTCATTCCCGAGCTGCTACTCTTCGCCTTCGTGGACGGCGAACCCGCCGCGGTTCTAGGGGCGCTGCCCGACCTCTACGTTCCCCTGAGGCCGCGCTGGCGATGGCCCCTGGACACGGACCTGGTGCGCACGTTGCGCGTGCTCCGGCAGCGCAGACGCATCACGCGACTGCGGGCCATGTTCATGGGAGTGCGGCCGGGGTTCAGACAGATCGGCGCCGACGCCCTGCTCTTCTACGAGCTGTACAAGGCCGCCCTGCCCATGGGCTTCACCGTGGTTGAGGGGTCCATGATGCTGGAGGATAACGACGACATCACCAGGCTCAACAACGCCATGGGCCTGCGCCACTACAAGACCTGGCGCATCTACGACATGGAACTGTGAGCCCCCCGTCTCTCTGGGCGCTGCTGCACACCCGATGTGACTACCCATGCTCCGCCGGGGACGGCCGACGCGATCTCGCCTGCCAGGCAGCGTAGGCCAGAGGCGGTCCAAAGACCAACAGCACCGAGGTCAGGTTCATACCCAGCGAGTTCCCCGCGATCATGTAGGGGAAGAACCATACCAGGAAGAAGATGTAGACCATGTAGTTCCAGGTCGCCGAATAGGAGAACAGCGTGGTCAGCCTCGCTGTCGCCACAGACGGCACCAAGGCCCCCAGTGCAACGACCCAGACCACGTACCACGGCTGAAACCACAGGACAGCCACGCACAGGAAGACGAAGACCGTCCAAAAGAGACCTCCGAGGAACTGGCGCGTCTCGCCCCTCAGTCTGAGAAGCTGCCAGGCGTAGAAGAGGGCGAACACCGCCAGCGCCACCGAACGCACTACACTCCGGCCCAGTTCAGCATCCTCCACCCAGTGGCGCAGCGTCAACACGGCCACCGTGGCGAACGACGACGTGAACAGGCTCTCACGCTCCAACCAACCAAGCGATCCCCAACCTTCCCACAATGGTGCGTGCAGCAAGAGTGCCACGGCCATGGCCAGGCCCACGCCGCCGGCCAGAGCGGCCAACCGGTTCCTCTTTCCTGATAGTGCACGCCATCCTCCCACGACGAACAAGGGCACCAGTATCACGGTCGGCATCTTCACCAGACAGGAGAGCGCTGAAGCTAGAATCGCCAGGGAGTAGTGGCCTCGAACGAAGAGGTAAATCGCCAGCAAGACGGGAAGCATGACCAGCACGTCACTGTGCGCGCCTCCCGCACTCTCGAACAAGACGAGAGGGTTCCAGGCATAGAGCACCGTGCCCGCCAACGCGTATGACGGACGCCAGTGCCTCAAGATGCTGTAGATGAGCCCTGAGTTCACAAGATGAACGGCCAGGGCCAGGGCTTTGAAGAGCAACAGGTAGGTCAGAAGGCTGGACCCGCTCAGCACAGCTATGGGAACGGAGACATAGGTCCACAGAGGCCCATAAGGAGAGGTAATGTGCGGCCAGGCCGAATACCTCACAAAAGGGTCTTCGGGGAAGTCAGCAGGCCGGTAGAGATGCGGATTGGCGCCGTGATGGACCGTGATCCTCGCGTAGGCAATGTACTCGAAAACGTCGGCCGCGGTGATGGGATAAACGAGGACCAGCGCCAGCCCGCAAAGAAACGCGAACAGCAAGACGACGAGCAGTCCCCATCGTGAGAAGCGCCCTCGGCACAGGACGTATCCCGCATAGCAGAGGACGAAGAGCAGCAGGAAGGCGACGGCGAAATCACGGGCCGCTGCGTGACTCCGACCCGCCAGCTTGCCCAGGTCGAGGAGAGGCACGGCGTAGTAGGCAAGCAGCGGATATGGTCTGAGGAAGAAGTGCAAGTACAGCGCTTGAGACGCCAGGCCGAAGACGACGAGCCACCACCATCGCCAGCTCTCTAGCCACGCACCGCCCCAGCCGGAGAGAGGTCTCCTCAAGTCTGTCCCGGCCCTCCTCCCTGGATATCCAGCCCAAGCACACGCCCGCCTGTCTCGGACAGCACCCCGCTGCCATCCGCGAGCCGCCCGTGGGGGCGCTTACTCACGCAGTTTGGCGCCCAGCTCCCTCTCCAGCCCCTTCACGATCTTGGCGTGGACCTTCGCCACCTGCTTGTCGGTCAGAGTGCGCTCCTCATGTCTGTAGGTGAGCGAGTAGGCGAGACTCTTCTTGCCCTTCGGCACCTGCTCACCCCGGTACACGTCGAAGAGTGTGATCTCTGCCAGCAGTCCCCCTCCCCCTCGCCGGATCGACTCCTCCACCTGCTGTGCAGACACTCCCTCATCCACGATGATCGACAGGTCTTGGCTAACAGACGGGAAGCGCGGTATGGGCTGGAGATGACGGATGGGCTCCACTCGAGCCAACAACTCCTCCAGGTCTAGCTCCAACAAGCAGACAGGCTGGGCCGGGAGATCGAAGCTCTCCCTGACAACCGGATCCACCTCTCCAAACACGCCAATCTGCGCCCCCCCGAGCAGCAGGTTGGCCGCAGCACCCGCTTGGAAGGTCGGATGCTCCGTAGGCGTGAAACTCATATCCACCAAACCCAGGCGATCCAGGAGGGTCTCCACCACGCCCTTCAGGTCGTAGAAGCCGATGCGATACCTACCCTCGGTGAGCCAGGAGCGCTCGTCTTGTTGCCCGGTCATGGCCACACACAGACGGCGGGGCTCTTCAGGTAGTTCCTCGCCCGCCCGCGGAAGGTAGACGCGTCCGATCTCGAACAACGCCACCCGCTCCCTGTAGCGCAGATTGTCCCTCATCGCCTCCAGCAGACTCGACATCAGCGATCGGCGCATGAACTCCCGCTCAGAAGTCAGCGGGTTGGCGATCCTGACGTAATCTTCAGGATCAGGAGCCGGTCCTCCAGACTCCACCTTACCGTAGCTCTCCAGGTTACCCAGGGAGTAGGTGATGACCTCGGCAAGCCCGCAGCCAACCAGAATGTCACGCACCAACTCTTCGCCCTCCAGGGAGTAGTCGCGTTGCTGTGGAGGCAGTTCGTCTGGCATGAGAGTCGTGGGCAGCCTGTCGTAGCCCCAGACGCGTGCCACTTCCTCTATCAGATCGGCGGGGACGGAGACATCCAGCCTGTGATAGGGCACACCTGCCCGAATGACACCATTCTCCACCCGGCAGTCGAACTCCAAGGACTCGAGAATGTTCACAATCTGGCCCACCTCAAGGTCCACTCCCAGAATACGCTCGACCTCTGCTGCCGTCAGCTCAACGACCTTGGCCGCCGGCTTCGATGGATAGGCGTCGGCGTACCCCGTCTCTATCGTGCCGCCACCTAACTCCTGCATTAGCGTGGCCGAGCGCTCCAAGGCGATCATCGTCAACTCGGGCGGTACGCCTCGCCCGAAGCGGGCCGAGGCCTCACTGGGCAGCTTCAATGCCTGGGAAGTCCTTCGTATGCTGTAGTTGTTGAAGCTCGCCGACTCGATGAGCACGTTGCTGGTCTGCTCAGTGACCTCGCTCTCCAGGCCACCCATCACGCCCGCCACCCCCACCGGGCCGCCCCCGTCTGTGATCAGCAACGTATCCTCGTTCAGAACGTGCTCCACACCGTCCAGAGTGGTCATCCTCTCACGCGGGTGCGCCCGACGGACGATGATCAGCGGCACGCTGGATGGAGGCCTACCTCCGTCCCTGCCTCGGAGGGTGTCATAGTCGAAGGCGTGCAGCGGTTGGCCCCACTCGAGCATCACGTAGTTGGAGACGTCCACGATGTTGCTGATAGGTCTCATTCCGGCCATCGTCAGTCTCTGCTGCATCCAGGATGGCGACGGACGTGTGGTCACTCCCCTCACTAGCGCCACTGTATACCTGGGACAGAGATCCGGATCGGCGATCTTTATCTCCACCCAGGGCATCGACTCGGCCCCCATCTCCTCTGCCAGCGCCGGCCACTCTCCGAGCTTGCACTCCTGCCCCGTCAGCGCCGCCACCTCTCTCGCCACGCCGACCACGGAGAAGCATCGAGCCAGATTGGGGGTCAGATCCAGGTCCAGCACAGCGTCGCCCATGTAGTCACGCAAGGGCATCCCCGTCGGCGCCTCGTCGTCCAGAATCATGATCCCCTCGTGCGCCTCAGAGATACCCAGTTCCTTCTCTGAGCAGACCATGCCTTCCGACGCCACGCCACGAATCTTGGTAGGCTTGAGGGTGACGTATCTCAGCTCTTTGGAGTGACCGTCTATCAGTCGCGCTCCGGTCGTGGCGAAGGGCACTTTGTGCCCCTTCTCACCGACACGGATGTTCGGTGCGCCTGTGGCCACAGCCATGGGCTGATTGGCGCCATACTCCACGATGGCGATGGTCAGGCGATCCGCATTGGGGTGAGGCCGCACCTCCAGGATCTCCCCCACGAATACCTTATCTCTATCCCAGTCGGCGCCCACGTACTCGATGGCCGCCACCTCCAAGCCCGCCATCGTCATGCGCTCAGCAAGTTCCTCCAGTGGGATAGTGATCTCGACGTAGTCTTCGAGCCAACCTACGGGTACCCTCATCGTGGTCTCCTTCTACAGACAGCCACTGTGCTATGTGGCTGACACCGTCACTGGCCTACATCATCCGAACTGCTCTGCGAACCGCAGGTCGTTGCTATAGAACAGCCGGATGTCATCTATGGAATACTTGATCATGGCGATTCGTTCCGGGCCCATCCCGAAGGCGTATCCACTGTACACATCCGGGTCGTAACCGCCGTTCCTCAAGACCTGCGGATGTACCATACCCGCACCGGAGATCTCCACCCAGCCGGTGTGTTTGCACACGCGACATCCATCCCCGCCGCAGATGATGCAATCCATGTCCACCTCGACGCTGGGCTCCGTGAAGGGGAAATGGCTGCACCGGAATCGAACCCTCCGGTCTGCCCCGAACATCTGGCGGGCGAAGTCCACCATCGTCCCCTTGAGATCGGCCAGGGTGATGCGCCTCCCCACCGCTAGCCCCTCCACCTGATAGAACATGAATTCCGAACGAGCGGTCACCGCCTCGTACCTGTAGCACTTCCCTGGCAAAATGACGCGGATGGGGTCCGGGCAATGCTTTTTCATGCTGCGGATCTGACCAGGAGAGGTATGTGTGCGCAGCACAACCCTCGGATTCACGTAGAAGGTGTCCCACATATCTCTAGCTGGATGATGGGGCGGCATGTTCAGCAATTCGAAGTTGAGAAGGTCGGACTCTACCTCCGGCCACTCCTCCACCTGGAAGCCCATACGGCCGAAGATGGCGTAGATCTCGCGCAGCGTTTGAGTCGTGATATGCAGTCGGCCCAGCTTCACAGGTCTACCCGGAAGAGTCACGTCGATCGTATCGGCCCTCTCCGCAGCAGGTCGACTCAACTCCTGTCGGCGGCTCTCGTACGCTTCCGCAAGAACTGTCTTCAGTTCGTTGCCAGCCTGCCCCGCAACGGGTCGCTCTTCAGGTGAGAGCTTGCCCACCTCGCGGAGCAACTGAGTGACTGCGCCACCCTTGCGACCCAGATACTCGACGCGCCAGTGGTCCAGGTCGTCCAGACTGGATGCCGCCCGCAGGGCCTCCAGTGCTTCTTCTTTCAGTGCTTCGATCTTCTCCAACATCACACCCGCTCCTCCACGTAAGAGAAAAGCCCCCTTCGGGTGTCCTTGAAGAGGGCTGTGCAAACTAACCGGGAACGAGCCGTATCACCCGTACGGCATAGGTACACCGGTGCCCTCTATGGCACCACTAAAGGTGAACATGTGCATGGCCTCGTGAACTGCCATCGTCCTATCCACGCTGAGAGCTGAGACGCTGCTTCCTTTGATGCCATTATAGCACAACTCCGCCCTCTTGGCAACAAGGCTTCGTTCGGTGTGGAGAAACGACATGACGTCGGCCACTGATCACACCTTGAGATCGTCGCCGCACAGGCCGCACGCAGGCCGTATCGAAGCCTGGTCTGAGCCGTGGGGCACCAGCGCGATTCCGCGACGGTGTTCCGGCGTCCCAGAGAACTCGTTCCACCGACTTCGCTGAATCTCAGGATTGACATCGCCTGCCCACCGCACTATAATCTGATCGTCCCTGAGGACAGAGGGGAGAGCGACGCCGCTTGCGGTTCACGCAGGCGCCCACGGACACGTGGGATATCGGGTCCAGGAGCGGGGCGCGCCTGATCAGGTCTGTGCGACTGGCTGGCTACACACCAGTATACCCCCTCTGCCCGAAGGCAGTTCTCCGCAGCACCCTTTGCGGCTTTCCTCGATCCTTTGCAGTAGAAGAAGGCTCGCGTCATGTTCCTCCCGGAGGATGATGGGTAGTGCACGGCAGCCTCTGGCTACTTGATGGTAAGGTCAGTAGAACCACGGGGGCTCCGCTTGCGCCAGGATCGGTCCCGTTTCGACAACGCACTGTGCTCAGTCCCCACTGCGTCCTCCCCGCGAACCACCCTCTCGCGTCACCGAACCAGCGTGGCCGCCCCAGTCACCTGTGGTCCCCACATGAATGCAAGCGTGATCACTACATCCGACAGTCCTCATTCAGCATACCAGCAACACGAAGGACGGAGGTGAAAGACTGTATGAAAGTCAAGTATCGCTTGGCAGACGAAGGAGACCTGTATCTGGTGCACAGGGCGCTGGTTGACTCCCTGAACCAGTTCGCGGCGCAGAGAGCGCTGCCGTTGGTGGACCTCGACTTCGAAGAGAGCCTGCCCCTATGGCGTCACTTCCTGGGGGCCGGGGGCAAGGGTTTCCTCGTAGCAGAAGTCAAGAAGAACGTCGCCGGGTTTTGCTGCTACATAGTGAGAGACAACCTATGGTTCCTCTCCTATCTGGCTGTGGCACCTGAGTTCCAGGGAACCGGCGTCGGAAGAGAGCTATTCGAAAGGGCCTTGTCCGAGGCCCAAGGCAATGATACGACGAGAGTCATCGCTGCATTCACCAACGCATCCAACTGGCCCTCCGTCTCACTCTATACTCGAAACGGGATCTACCCGCGCATGCCGGTACTCAGGATGGAGGGCAACATCACCAACCTATGCGAGCCCTCGCAGGAAGTGGAGCCACTCCCGGGAGCAGTGGCCTCCCTGACCGAGGAGAACATCGCCCTGATCGACGACATAGACCTCGAAATCAGGGACTTCAAGCGAGACATCGATCACCGCTTCTGGCTGGGCGCCCGCGACATGCGATGCTACCTGTTCAACAAAGCCGACCAGCCAGCCGGGTACGCTTACATCTCCGATGACGGGACCATTGGCCCTCTCGCCACGCTGAGTGTGGATAACGTCGCAGGAATGCTGTGCTTCTGCCTGGATCGTCTGACCTCCGACGGGATAGACAACTTCGTCGTGCACGTCCCGGGCGAGAATACCGGTGCACTCACTCTGCTTTATGACAGGGGGTTCAAGATACACGACCTCAGCCTGGTCATGTCCTCCGTGCCGTTCGGGAAGTGGGAGAACTACATCATATCCCGGCCCGCTCTGCTGTAGCAGACCGATACGTTGGGACAAGACGAAATGAGGGGCTTCTTTCGCGCGGGTAAGATTCTAGTTGTCGACGACGAATCTGCGGTGCGTACCTCGCTCAGAGAGATCATGGAGCAGGAAGGTCATCAGGTGATCACCGCAGCCAGCGGAGAAGAGGCCTTGGCTGCGCTTGGACAGGAGACCTTTGACCTGATCCTCGTCGATCTCAAGATGGAAGGCATCGACGGATTGCAGGTCATGACTCAAGCGAAGAAGATGATGCCCGATACGGTAGTCATCATGCTGACTGCGTACGGCACTGTGGACTCAGCCATCGGTGCCTTGCGCCAGGGAGCTCACGACTACCTGCTCAAACCCTGTGGTGTCCAGGAGATAGTCAGCAGTGTGGAAACGGGCCTCACCAAACGCTGGGAGTCTCTGCGCCGCCGAGAGTTGGTGAGCAGCATCGAGCAGAACCTGCGCGAACTGAAGGCTCCCGGCCCAGCACTCGAACCCGGTGCAGAAGAGACCCCTCTACCCCGCTTCGTGCGGACCAGGCATCTCCTTCTCGATCGCGAGAAACAGATCGCCGTCGCCAAGGGAGAGCCGCTGAGCCTCACTCCGACCGAGTTCAAACTACTTGCCTCCCTCATGAGCAACATGAATCGCACTCTGAGTTTCCGCGAACTGGCCCACGACGTCCTCGACTATCAGTGCTCGGAGAGGGAGGCGCGCAGCTCACTCAAGACGCATCTCTGGAGGCTACGCAAGAAGCTGCGCACCAGACTCGGCGATGATTCCCATATCGTCAACGTGCGCGGCAAAGGGTATTTGTTCACCCCCTAGGAGAGGTCACCGAACCGGGACACAATCGTGACCATTCCGGAACCGTGGGCCGTGGGGCGCTGTGGTATACTAGACTCAGAACTACTCGCTGCCTACAGGGATGAGTGAGAGTATGACCGAGGACAAGCGCGTTCTCATCGTTGACGACGAAGAGAAAGTCGTGTTCTTTCTCCGGGAGAGCCTGGAGGAACTGGGCCACGACTTCACCATAGGGACCGCCGGATCGGCCGAAGAGGCACTGGAGAAGATCGAGAGACATCCCTATGACCTCGTGATCAGTGACCTCCGCATGCCGGGAATAGACGGACTACAGCTACTGGAAAGGGTCAAACAAAGGTACCCCAAAACCCGGTTCATCCTCATGACAGCCTACGGGTCGGACGAGGTTGAAGCAAGGGCCCACAGATTGGAAGTGTACGACTACATCGCCAAGCCGTTCCACGTCTCCGACCTCTTGACGGTCACGCGACATGCTCTCGCCGACGTGGCGAGCAGGGAAGAAGGCGATGTCCCCCTTCCAGCGACCAAGATGGACGCGGTGAACCGAGCTCTGAGCAACCTGCGGTTCGAGGTAGGCGCGCACTGCGTCATTCTAGCGGATGTGCAAGGTCACATCGTCGGTGAGGTGGGCATACGCCAGGGCTTGGAGACGGGCACTCTGATACCGTTGGTTGCCAGCGGCCTGACCAGTGTGTCGGGAATCGCTCAGTATCTTCAGGACCAAGAAACCTTCAATCTCCACTGCTACGAGGGCAAGAAGTACGACATCTACTCCACCACCGTAGGCGACGATCTGTTCTTGACGCTCATCTTCGACCGCAGCAAACAGCCGAGCCGAATCGGAATGGTCTGGCTGTACGCCAAGAGGACCACTCAGGATCTGCTCAAGACCCTATACGGGCTGCGAGACGGCGCAGTAAGCGAGCCCTCAGCACAAGAAGAGAGTCTGGAGCCCGAGGCGACCCCGCCGGCGCCAAAGAAACTCGAAAGGGAAGGAACGATCGAGTCCACCATCAGCACACTGGCGGGCTCGCCCAACGAGGAAGAGGGCGCTGCCGCCACGGCGAACTGTGACTCCACATTCGGCATCGAAGAAGCCCTCAGGAAAGGGTTGATTGACGAAGACTTCGCCCACC
>CAZOBP010000105.1:0-10185 GCA_964577995.1 uncultured Anaerolineales bacterium | reverse complement strand
CGCCTACACCCACCAAGACCTTCGTTCCCACCTTCACGGCGACGCCCATCGTAGTCGCCAGTCCCACAGACACGCCAGAGCCGACTTCGACACCGATGCCTACGGAGCCACCGGTGCCACCCACGCCGACAGAGCCACCGACGCCCACTGTTGGGCCGCCCACCAGCACCTCCACCCCGCGTCCTCCAGCACCTACGGCCACTCCCAAGCCACCCGCGCCAACGAAGACGCCGCAACCCGTCTATGAGTACGACCTGATCCAGGAACCGCACAAGGACTTCTGTCACCCAGGATACTGTATCCCAGAGATCAGTGGCGATGTCCTCGACGCACAAGGGAATCCCGTCGATCGCTATCTGGTGACGATCAAGCTGGACTCCCCGGTGCACGGTGTGAAATACTGCGCCGTCGGCGACGAAGCGAAGATGCTACAGGCGGGACAGTTCAAGTTCGTGTCTCCGGACGGTCAGGTCTTCGGTGGTTACACATTGACCGTGGTCAGGAGTCAAGGCGATCCCACACCCCTTTCCCAAACCTATAGCTTAGGGGGAAGTTCCGCAGCGAAAGGACAGCACACAGGGGTTATCTTCCGACATAAGTAATCAACCCGGGGCAGATTCAAACCTGCCCACGACGAAACCACTTGGCCCTTGCGAGACGGATTCTTTCCAGAGGCGGGGGGTGTTCTATCTCCCGCTTTCACTTATCGGGGCACTTGCCACCACGCACCTCTGGCGCAAGTGAGGAGATCAGCGGGGTAGAGAATGACCAACACCAGAATCGGACTAACCTGTGTAGCCTTGATCGCCATGGCTATGGTCACCGTCCTGGGTTGCTCCCTTACGTCGTTCATCGCGGCTCCCACGGAGACGCCCACGCCCACTAGGACCCCCAAGCCGACTTTCACGCCGACTTCGACGCACACAGCCACTCCAGTGTACACGCCCACGCCCACGCCCACCGACACGCCAACCATCACCCCGACACCCGAGGTCACCGATACCCCAACCGCCGCTCCGGTAACGCCTACCGCGACGCGGAGACCTGCGACGCCCACAGCCACGCGCCGTCCGGCCACTCCGACGCCCAGAGGCCCGACACCCACTCCGGTACCTAGTTATGACTTCAGATTTGTGCAGGGGAGCCTGCTCGCCTTTGCCAACTGCGGATCGGTTTACTTCAAAGGCGAGATAAGAGGCGTGGGTGGCGAACCTGTCGATGGCAGGATCGTCCGTCTCAGGTGGGCCGACAACGTGGCCTATAAGACGAGCGGTGCGGGGGAAAGCGCCGGTCACTGGGGTTTCGCACCCCTCGCCCCCAACATGTATCATGCACCGTTCACTTTCCTGATCGACATCGTGCAGAGCGAATCCAACCCGGTGCCGCAGTCGGACACGGTGCAGATAGACTTCATCAGCTGTGATGTAGCTGGACAGTTCGAGAACATAGTCTTCGAGTATGCCAGATAGCAGCCACCGCGGGCCGCGCCAGAAGCCGGGTGCGCGACGTCTGGGCAGAGGTTGGCAGCCTGCGAGGGAGAGGTATTTCGTCCTTGACGACCAGCAGAAGAGCGGGGCTAACGATGGGAGTCGTGGTGTCCCTGATAGCTGTGAGTTGCACTTGCCCACTGGCATCCCTCACGGCTCCACCAGCCAACGCCACTTCCACACCGACCAAGACGCCCAAGCCGTCATCCAGTCCTATGCCGACCCAGACCCCGGTGCCGCCAGCAACACCTACCTCGACGGTCACCTTCACACCCACCGAGGCACCGACGGTCACTCCCATGGACACCCCAAGCCAGACCCCGGTCCCGCCGACAGCCACAGCGCCACCCCCAACCCCCCCCCCCACCCCCCCCCCCCCCCGCCCCCCCTCCGCCCCGAAGGGGGATTTCACGTACCCGGAGGGTAGCATGGAGACGCAGCCCAACAGCGGAACGGTCTATAACGAAGGCGAGACCAGGAACTCAGCCGGAGTCCCCATGGACGGGATTACGGTTCGCTTGCGTTGGTGGGACAACGTGGAGTACGAATTGAGTGGCCTGGCCGGGGGGCACTCGTCAGGGAAGTGGGGCTTCTCTCCCCTCTCCCCAGATCAGAATCGGGCATACCAGTCGTTCATTCTGGACATCGTAGAAAGCAGTTCCCATCCTGTCCCTCTCTCCCCAGAGTGGCGGGTCGAAATGGTCGACTGTAGCCAGGCCGGGCAATTCACCAACATCATCTTCGTCTCCTCGCGGTAGAGAGAAGTGGAATCCGTCGGCGATTCAATCGGACAAGTGGTGAGCTAGAGCTATTGATTCATTTGAAAAACGAGATCATTGAGAGTAATAGAGGTCGGCGGACCGAGGGATGCTCCATGGGGCACAGATTCGCCATTCTGGCCGCGACGTTGGCAGCGATGATCACCATGAGTTGCACGTGCCCACTGTCGTCTCTCATAGCCCCCTCTCCCTCGGTGACACCCACGCCGACCAAGACCCCCAAGCCCTCGCAGGTCCCTACTGACACTGCAACGCCGACACCAGAGGACAGTCCCACGTCAACGACCACCGAGGTGCCCACAAACACACCCACCGTGGTGGCAACGGACACTCCCACGCAGACCCCGGTGCCGCCGGCGCCCACGAGGCCTCCGGCCACTGCCACGCCGACCCGCCGGCCAGCTACGCCCACCCCGCGTCCACCTACGGCGACACCCACCGTCTCCTACCAGTACTCCTTGGCGGCCCCGGTGGAGTACTGGCCTGACTGCGCCATGACCTCGCTGGAGGGGACAGTCTGGGACGTGGATCTCTCCGACCAGTTGTCCGGAGTCTTGCTCAAGGTTTGCGTGGAGGGCGAATTCTGGTGCGCCACGCTGCGAACCGGACAGGACCCCAAGAAGGGTGATGGATACTACATCGCCATTCTTGGTGACGAGGGTCCCCGGGCCGGAAACTGGTGGGTGGCGGTAGTGGATGCAGAGGGCAGAGCACTCTCTGAAGCGGTCCGTTTCACAACGAACACTGAGGACTGCAACCCGGACGGGTTCGGTCGCCAGTGGGTGATCATAGACTTCAGGAGAAACTACTGAGACGAGGAGGACTGAACGATTAACGGCAAGACCGCTTCACTCATGTTGGTCATATCTGTTCTGGTGCTGGGCACACTGGGGTGCTCCCTGGGCTCACTCATCATGGGGAGTGCCAACCCCAGTCCCACACCTACCAGGGGCCTCGTTCCCACCTTCACTGCAACGGCCACGTCTACACCTACCTGCACCCCCACCGACACGCCCATAGCTACGGACACGCCGCCTGCGACGCCCACAGCTACCCACACCCCAACGGCCAGCCCCACACCTCCCTACACCACTCACGTCGTCCAGGCAGGAGATACGCTGAGCAGCATAGCCAGTCGTTTCGGGGTCACAGTGCAAGCCATCATGGACGCCAACGGGCTGACCAGCACCGTGCTCACTATCGGAACGCAGTTCACCATTCCCTCGGGTGAGGGGCCCGTAGCGCCGCCCGCGAACCCCACAGCAACTCAGCCTGGAGCCGTGGCCACCCCCACTACGCCGCCAGCGGCACCCACACCGACGAAACAACCGCCGACGGCCACGCCACAGCAGTACGCCTACTACTACGTGGAAGGTAGCATGCAGGAGCAAGAGAAGGGATGCAGCGATCTGGGCATAGAGGGAGTGATCCTGGACGCGGTCGGGAAGCCCATGACCGGCAGGGTGACCGTCAAGTGGCAATTGGGTGGGCACGTCGACTATTTCGCCACGGGCAACCCCGTCGAGCTGCCAGGTGTCTTCAAGTTCATAATCTACCCAGGGCCCATATACCACGGCACCAAGACCTCGACGCTCCAGATTGTGGAGAGCGAGGCCAATCCTGCCCCGTTGTCGGAGCCTTTCACCTGGCAGGTCCTGGACTGTATCGATGGGCCTGAGAGGTTCGTGAACGTCACTTTCCGCCACCGCTGATCGACGAGCCAGCCACAAACACGAAGAGCCCGCAGTGCGGGCTCTTTTCGTTTCTGGCCGGTGCCTCAGGGAAAAGGCCGGCAAGCATCTATCCGTGCTTCACCGCCCAATCGTAGGGTATCTCCTCGGTATCGTACGGGAGGCGGTACTCGTCAGGCTCCTCGTAGTTGTACAGTTCCGTGGGCACGTTGACGATCAGAGCCACGCCCTGGCCCACACCCTTGAAACCATGGACCACCCCGGGAGGGATATTGATCAACGAAGGGTTACGCTCCCCAATGAAGAACTCGTTCACCTCACCATGGGTAGGCGAGCCCTCCCGGCGATCGTAGAGCACCACCTTGGCCGTGCCGTGGATGCAGACGAAGTGGTCCGTCTGGAGCTTGTGGTAATGCCAGCCCTTGACCACGCCAGGATAGGCCGCGGTCACATAGACCTGCCCGAACCTCTCGAACTCCTCCCAGTCCGAACGGAGGATCTCCATCAGGTAGCCCCGTTCATCAGGTACAAAGCGTAGTTGCCTCACCTTGACGCTGTCGATCATCGTGTCTCTCCTTTACTACGAGCTCTTGACCAGCAAGAAAACCTCAACCAGCGCGAGGGTGCTCAGCAACAGCAGGGCGTTGATCCAGTTCAAGCCCTGCCCCATGCGAAGCCACGCACAGAGCACCACGAACAAGGCTGCCAGTCCACCCTCGCGGAAAGACCTCCTGGCATTGCTCCGGTAGGATTTCGCGGCTGTGAAGCGGAAATGCAGGAAATTGGCCAGTGGCGACAGAACGCTGACCAGGCCCAGGAACAGCAATACAAGAAAGGCCAACCGGTTGACGGTCAGGGCAGGATCGGTGCTCGTGACCACATACGCCACCCCCGACCAACTGAGCAGGCCCACCAATGTGGAGGCGGTCCACAACCGCCGACTCTCCATCTCCACTCACCTCCGAGCCCAAACGATTATAATGTATACAGCACCTCGAGGCAATTGATAACTTGCTCTGGCTGTGGTATAATGGCCCCACGATGAAGTACATCATCGGCCTCACAGGCAACATCGGCAGTGGCAAGAGCACCGTGCTCATGATGCTCGAGAAGCTAGGTGCCAGGACCGTAGACGCCGATCTACTGGTGCACGAGGTGATGGCCAAAGGCAGTCCGGTCTCGAGAGCCATCGTCGATACCTTCGGCGAAGAGACTCTCGACGAGGAAGGGAACATCGATCGGAAGAAACTGGGCTCCCGTGTCTTCGAGGACAGCCAGGCGCTGGATCGGCTGGAGGAGATCGTGCACCCTGCCGTCGAAAAGCGATTCTTGGAGATCGTCAACAGTAGCGACGCTCCGGTGATAGCGGTCGAGGCCGTGAAACTGATCGAGAGCGGTATCCACCGCTTGTTGAGTTCCCTGTGGCTCGTGTCCTGTCCGGCCGAGGAGCGGCTCCGCCGTCTGGTCGATGATAGAGGGGCGGACCAGGAGGACGTCAGGGAGCGACTGAACGCCCAGATGACTGAGGAGCACCTGGCACAGTGGGCCGACGTGATCATAGACAACGGAGGAGACCTGGAGCACACCTGGGAACAGGTCAGGGCCGAATGGGCCAGGATAAAGGAGCAGCTATGCCTCCAAGAGTGACCGTGCGTCGGGCGTCGCGGGAGGACTTGCCGGCCATCAGCGACGTTCTGCGCAAGGCTTCCGGAGGGAGGGCTGCCCCGGACACCAGCGTCCTCTTCGAGAGACTGCTCGAATGGGCGTATTTCGTGTCCGCGACCAGCAAGGTAATGGGAGTGGTACGGTGGCAGGCCAGCAACTTCGTGGCCTGCCTCAAGGACCTGTACGTGTATCCTCCGGTGCAGCGTAGGCGCCTGGGCCAGCCCCTGCTGGAGCGCGTCGAAGAGGAAGCTGGAGCCCTCTCCTGCGAGGTGGCCCTGTTCCTCGCCGACAAACGCGCCTCTTGGAGAGCCATGAAGTTCTATCGAGAACTGGGATACGAGCGAGCGAAAACACAGCAACTAAGCAGGGCCTGGAGAGAGGCAGTCGAGGAACACAGAGACGCGGATGAGACGCTCCTGCTCAAGGAGCTGCGAGAGACAAAGATCTCGGCCCCCATCTAGGGGTAGCGCCGCATAGGGGCGAGTTCACTGGACAGAAGGAGGCTATTGACAAATGGTGCGGCTGAAGGAATGGGTCAATCAACACCCCAATCTGGCAGCCTGGATCGCCCTGGCGGCGGGCATGGTCGTGATGCTGCTCATCGCGGTCCGTCACGTGGGGCTTCTGCCAGGGCAGATACTCTCCTTGGTCGTGGTCACCATTCTCCTAGCAGGACTATGTGTCTGGATCATAAGCCTGGAGTAACCTGACTCCACCATACTCTGACTGGTCTAGTATCCATTAGGGGCTGGAGAGCCTGTGCTCTCCAGCCCTTTCTTGTGGGTGAGGATAAGCAACCCCAACCTTAAAGTTATTCAATTGGGAGCAGATTTCCTTTTCAAGTACTTGACAAAACTCAATCTTGATATTATAATAATCAATAGGTGACTTGAGATTATGAAGGACGAGGACAAGATCCACACACCCAGAGGAGAACCGGAGCATGGAGAGGCACACCGCGATTGAAAACCAAGCCGAGTCACGGTCGCGCCAAGAACAGTCACTCTCGCTTGACGAGGCCGCAGGACTTCCCATCCGCGATAGCGTGGACCCCAGTAGTCTGCCCCACGCTTACGCTTCCGCCCCCAACACCGCGCACTGGCCCGGCCTGCTCGAAGAGCTCGACGTACGGTTCCTCGTGCTGGACATCGACCACGACGCCGAGCTGTTTGAACTCTTCCAGGCCCACTCCGGATGGGTGATCGATTCTCAGGATGACCAGGCCGTGCTGCTGGCGCGGACTGACATCGGGCCGAGCACAATGAGACCTAGAGGAGAACGATGACACGGCATCGAGAACCAGGGGTACTGGAATGACCCATACGTACGATGTACATGGTGAGGCACAGCCCATGAAACCCTCCCAGTCGGCCGGATTCACCACCTTCTGCCGCGCGTGCGCCAACAAGGAGCGAGACGAAAGACTCCGCGGACCTGACTACCTGGCCAAGGTGTTCCATGTAGGCTGGCCGAGAGTACTGCTCGCCACCTCGTGGATAACACTGCCCATCGCCAGGAGACAGATGCCAGGCCTCTACGAATACCTGTTCGCCCGGACCGAGTTCTTCGACGAGCTGTTCGGAAAAGCCCTTGAGGAGAACTGTCCCCAGATCGTGCTGCTGGGCGCCGGATGCGATAGCAGAGCCTATCGATTCGAGAGCATCGTGAAGGATACTACGATCTACGAACTGGACCACCCGGCCACGCAGCAGGTGAAGAGAGAACTCCTCAGGCGGGGAGGCATTGCAGTGCCAGAGTATGTGCGCTTTGTGGCCGCGGATCTCAATGCCTGCCCGCTCGGCGACGTGCTGGCGAGCCACGGCTTTCAGAGAGATCAGCGGACTCTCTTCCTGATGGAAGGCGTGATCTATTATCTCACCGCCGAGGGAGTGGACTCTCTCTTCCAGTCTATCAAGGACTGTTCTCCTCCTGGAAGCGGCTTCGCCTTTGACTACATCGTGGAGTCTATGGTCAGGGGAACCTGCGATAGGTACGGGGCCCAGCAGATCGCTTCGCGCGTGGCCAGTGAAGGAGAGGTCTTCCGCTTCGGAATCGATGACCACGAAATCGAGTCCTTCCTTGGGGACAGGGGATTTCAGCTCACTCGGCACCTCACTCCGGAGGACTTGGAGGCGACCTACCTGACCAGGCACGATCGCTCCGACCACGGGCAGATCGCCGGCTTCTACTCGATCGTTCACGCACTGACCCACTGACCTCACTCGTGAAGCGACGGGCCACCAGGAAGAAGCGCATAAGAGGAAAGGGTTGAGATGGTTCTCAGAGACGCGATGTTCAGACAATTCAGAAGGCCAACCGGCTGGCTTGGCAAGCTCATCGCCGTGGGCATGAACATCGAACACGCGGGACTCTGGCGCTGGGCGCTGGAGCATATCTCCCTCCAACCAGACTCAGTCATCCTGGACATTGGCTGCGGCGGTGGGAAGAGCATCGAGGTGCTGGCTCGACGAGCACGCCATGGAAAAGTCTACGGCATCGACTACTCGAAAGACATGGTCCAGACGTCAAGCTTCCTCAACCGAGGACTGATACGATCTGGCCGTGCAGAGATCAGACACGCTTCGGTATCTCGCCTGCCATTCTCGGACCATAGCTTCGATCTCGTCGTCTGCTTCGAATGCTGCTACTTCTGGCCAGAGATGATCGAGAGTCTCACAGAGATCAGACGGGTCCTGAAACCGAATGGGCTCTTGCTCATCGCCAACGAAGTATGTCGCGATCCAAGATTCGACGAGCGTAACGCCACCTGGGCCAGGCTGGCGAACATGCAGGTCTACGGTTCACAGGAGTATCGTGTCTTCCTGTCCAGGGCTGGCTTTGGCGCGGCTCAGATAGACACCCGTCCAGAGAGGAACTGGATCGTCGTTGTTGTCGCTGCTCCAGCCTTGTGAGTCGCGAGAGGAATCATCAGGGAGTGTTGGGATGAACGAAACAAGAACTACAGGACTCGACTACGGCAACTGGGTGCCCTGGAAACTGATCTACGGTCCTGGTATCCTGGCAGCGGCCTTCCTGGCGCTCGCGCTGATCTCGCGTGTCTTTCTGATCGGAGCCGCTTTCTTCTTGGGCTGCCTGATCTACTTCGCCTACGCTCGCTATCAGTTCTCGACCAGAGGGGGAAATCTGGAGGCGCGCATTCGGGGGCTGGTGCTGGAGCACCTGGATTGGGGCGGGGAAGGAACGGCACTGGACATAGGATGCGGCAATGGGCCTCTCACCACTGAGTTGGCGAAGAAGTACCCGCGTGCCCAGGTGGTGGGAATAGACCCCTGGAACGGTGTCTGGGACTACTCACGGAAGACGTGTGAGACTAACGCGGCGCTCGAGGGCGTAGCGGATCGAGTGATGTTCCAGAACGGCAGCGCGGTCTCTCTGCCCTTCAAAGATGAGTCCTTCGATGCCGCGATCAGCAACCTCGTGTTCCACGAGATAAGAGGTGTCAAGGACAAGACACAACTGGTCAAGGAAGCCCTGCGAGTGGTGAAGAAGGGCGGCAGATTCTGCTTCCAGGATCAGATGGTGGGCCGCGGCAAGTATGGCAACCCCGACGAACTGCTCCAGGAGGTCAGAGGCTGGGGTGTACGGAAGGCAGACTTTTTCGACACGCGCGAATCAGCTCTCGTCCCTCACGCCCTGAGGAATCCCATCATGGTGGGCAACGTTGGCATCATCTGCGGAACCAAGTGAGGGAACCGGGAATGCGCCAACCACCCCGCATGCAGCAATCGCAGACGCACGGCGCTGGCCGGCAAGATCAGGATCACATGAGTGGAGATAGGACGACTCGCGTTAGACACGATGGCGTATGTGAGAGGTCATTTTCAACTAGCGCAGCTCTGAGGAGGCAACCATGGAATTGACGTTCAACGGATACCAGCTCGCCCTCACAGTACGGAGAAGGCAGCCGAAGATCAGGACAAGGAACGAGGCGCCAATCACGCGGCGGACGGCGCCCGACCGTCGGGCTGGGCACCACCACCTGCTCACCTGCGGCGGCACACACATAGCACCGACCAGGTAACCTTTTCGCTCAAAGATAGGAGGCGACCCATGCGTCAAGTAATCGGCAAGTGCCCAGTGTGTGGCGAGGAACTGACCGTCACCAGACTTCACTGCCGTAGTTGCGACACGGCACTGGAGGGACACTTCAACCTGGGCAAGTTCTACCGTCTCAGCCCCGAGCAACTGCACTTCGTTGAGACCTTTATCAAGTGCGAAGGCAAGATCACCAGAGTGGAAGACGAACTTGGGCTATCATATCCCACGGTGCGCAACCGCCTCAACGACGTGATCCGAGCACTCGGCTATGAAGTCCCTGCTGAGGCCTCCGTCAGTGCCGAGCGGAGAAAGGGTATCCTGGAGCAGGTCCAAGCAGGGGAGATCGCACCTGAGGAGGCGGTAGAGCTGCTCAAGGGGTCGGAGAAGTAACAATGGAAGCAGCTAGCCCCAAGAGGGCGCCCTTTTCCGAGGTGTTGAGGAACAGGGACTTCCTGGCCCTGTGGCTCGGACAGGTCATCTCCCAGATCGGCGACAGCTTCACCT
>CAZOBP010000104.1:0-10226 GCA_964577995.1 uncultured Anaerolineales bacterium | reverse complement strand
GCCAGGGAACACGTATTCCATCGCGGCTCAAGGGACTCCCGCAGGCTCTGACACCGCCGCAGCGCCGAGCCAGGAGTCCTCGCCGGAGCAGATGCAGCCTACTTCGCTTCGGAGCCCTGGATACGCCAGGAGGTTATGAAGGTGAATCAATCTAGAGGATTCGTGTCGGGTAAGGGTCCGCTGATCAGGCGCGTGCTGGGCGGCAGCCTGATGGTCTTCTCTGCACTGGGCCTGGCGATCAGCTTGCTCGGGCTGGTCTTGGTCCTCACGCTCAGCAAACAGGTTGCCTCGAATGCAGACCAAGCCCTCGAGATCACCGTGGCCGCCCTCACCTCCACCCAGCAAAACCTGGACCTGACCGACAGGGCGCTGGGGGAGGCGAGGGTCGCCCTAGACACTACGGAGACCTTCGTGGAGGAAGCAGGCAGCGGCCTGGAGAACACCAGCGCGTTAATGGGGTCCTTGAGCGGGATCCTGGGAAGCGCTCTGCCAGACGTCATCGAGGACTCACAGCGTTCGCTCTCCGCGGCGGAGGAAGCCGCCGCCGTGATCGAAGACGTGCTGCGTGGACTGAATGTCATCTCCGGACTCACTGGCTTGACCTACGATCCAGAAGTCTCCTTAACGGAGGGCTTCGCCGGCATCAACGAGAGCCTCGATACCATACCAGGCACGCTGGCCGAGCTCGACGACAGCCTGGAGGCAGCTCAGCAGAATCTTGACGACTTGCAGACCGCCCTCTCGCAAGTGGCCACCCCGTTGATTGAAAGCGAAGTGGTGCTGGCCGAAGCCCAGACCAGTGTGGAAGCCTACAGCAGCATGATTGACCAACTGACCCAGGAGGTCAGCGATCTTCGCGCGGTTTTCCCGGCGTGGATTCGCACCGGAGTCCTCGCTCTATGCTTCCTGCTCGTCTGGCTGGCGGTATCCCAGATCGGGCTGCTGTGGCAAGGGTGGGAGATGGTCAGTAGCCAGCCCAGCCTGATCGAAACCCGCGTCCACGAGTTGGAAGAGAAACTGGAAGCACTGGCCGGCCGAGCTCCCAGGACAAGGTGAAGAGATCGTTGCGAGAGCGCGGCCGTCTGATCACCTTCCACGACTGCCGTGTGCACGCACTCACAGGGGGTACAGAGCCGGCCACACCAGCATATCCAGCACCGCCGTCTGGAAGCTGAAGGTCACGCTTCCAGCCACGGCGAGCCAGTACGCCCACAAGGGCCGCTTGGGTCGTAGGGCCAGCAGGAACCCCAGCAAAGCCAAAGAGCCCAGCCCCACCACAGCCAGCACCAGGCGAATGCCCCACCACAAGAGCATACTGCGCCTAGCCACGAAAGCGAAGGTCAAGGGCATATACAGCGCCGAGCCGATGAGAATGGCCGCGTAGAGCACATTGAACACCCAGAAGCCGAACCGCCCGGCGATGCGGGCCTGGTCAGCGTTCACACGAAAGAGCAGGAAGTAAGTGAAGAAGAAGTAGCCTGACGCAGCCAATAGCATGGAGGGCGCATAGAAACGCCTGATTTCTGGCGTGACGCCACCCCAGGCTGGTTCCACGTACTCCGGGTGGGTCATAATGGGATAGACGTAGCTGACAAGGACCGCGGTTCCGGCCACCAGGATGATGATCACCATAGCCAGCTTCTGCTTGTGCATCTCCCAGCCCTCCCCTCTCCGATGATCCGTCCCCATCCAAACACACACTGTCTCGCCGCCAGACGGCGGTGCGAGGAATCCCGCTGCTAATGCCCCACCGGCAAGTGGACGGCGAACCTGCACACCTCGTCGCCCTGGAGCACTGTCTCCAACAACTCCACCTCCACTGGCTCCTGCAGTGTCTCCTCCCAGATGCCTTTGTAGAAGCCGGCTCCGCAATAGCAGTATATCGGAGAAATCGTCACAGACGACTTCAGATTCTCTTTAACCCTCGGGCAGTGGCAGTACAACTGCCGCCTCTTCGCGCGATCCTTCTCTCTGAGATAATCGAGGAGATGGCCGCTCTTGGGTATCTTCGTTGCCACCACCCTGTTGCCTTCCAACACGCCCGCCGATCCCCATCCTCTCCCAACTACATCCTGGACAATGTCCTCCTCCAACTGGAGAGCATCCCTGAGCAAAGACTCGAACTGTTGCTGGAGCATTCGATGAACCACAGCGATATCTTCCGTCTCCTCGTACGTTTTCCTCAGCCCTCGCAGAGCGGCCTTGGGGTACTGGCACGCGCAACCAGTCAGAATCGCCCTGCGGTCAGATTCCTCCACCAGGGAACCCAGTCTTCCCATCGCTTCCCTGGTCCAGGTGATGACCACTTCCCTGGGAGAGCTGGAGGACAAGGCTTCTGCTCCCTGCATCACCTCCTTCTCGATATCTTCTCCCGCGATCTGTTTCAGACCCGTGGAGAGCTTGTGCAGCCAGGCTCGTTCGAAATCCAACTCCTCAGGCATCCCGCCATCCCCTCTTCTCCGATGACCCGACACGATGACCATGTCTCGCCAGGTACGATTATATGGCGGGGGCGTCGCCGGCCACAAGCTCGATCTCTTTACCACCCCATAGTGCGGCCTCGGCCTCTTGCCCACGCCGTCGGGTCTGCTTATCATTAGGCGGGGGCAGGTTCGGCACCAAGGCCGTAATGGACGGCCTGTCCCTGGGCGAGAACTGGCCGTGCCCGCAAGCGCTCGTCGAACGTCGCCTTGCAGAGAACCTGGGAGGGCGCCATGAGCATCAAGAGAGCATCGTTCCTGGGAGGGGCAGACTTCCAGCCAGGAGATGATACCTACACAGATGCCTTCGAGACCGCCAAACTCCTGGCTGAGAATGGGATCACCGTCCTCAACGGCGGAGGGCCAGGGGTGATGAGGGCGGCCACAGAGGGAGCCCAGGCCGCAGGTGGGCACGTGATCGGAGTCACCTACTACCCTAAGGATCCACACGCCAGGTACGAGGGCAAGGATCCCCTCAACCACTTCGACGAAGAGGTGGTGACCGCCGACTACTTCGATCGTACCCAGACACTGCTCCAAATGGGAGATGTGCACGTCGTCTTCAGGGGCGGAACCGGAACCATCAGCGAGTTCGCCATGAGCCGGGCCCTCTCCAGAATCCATTACGGCCACAACATCCCTCTCCTTCTCTTCGGCCAGTTCTGGGAGGAGATCACCAGTTGTCTCAAGGAACACATGTATATGAGAGAAGACGAGTTTCGAGTCTACTACGTCGTCACGTCCCCACAAGGAGTACTGGAGACCATACGGAAGCTAGAGCAGCCCACAATCTGACGGCGCAGCCTCTTGGCAGGAGAGGAGCATATGACCAGCGAGAAGATCAGGGTCTTGAAGCTCTCCGGAGAGTACGAGCCATTCTCCGAAAGAAAGGTGAGAAGCTCTCTCACGAGAGCAGGAGCCGACGACGAGCTCATCGACACCATCGTCGCCCGTGTGAGAGGGGAGCTGTACGACGGTATCTCCACCAGAGAGATCTACCACCACGTCTTCGAGTTGCTCAGAAAGCTCCAGAGCTCTCTGGTCTCCAGCTACTCCCTCAAGAGGGCGATCATGGAGCTGGGACCGTCCGGCTTTCCCTTCGAGAGGTTTGTGGCCGGGGTCCTCGAGGCCCGCGGATACACCGTTGCCGTGGACCAGACGGTCCAGGGGAGGTGCGTAGACCACGAAGTGGACATCATCGCTCGGAAGGGCCGTCGACACTTTTTGATAGAGGCCAAATTCCACAACCAGCCCGGCATCAAGTCAGACATCAAAGATGCCCTCTACACCTATGCCAGATTCCTGGACGTGAAGGAGTCCCGGGTGAAGATCGCCGGTCACCTGGGTCACTTGCACCAGCCCTGGTTGATCACCAATACCAAGGTGACCTCCAAGGTGAGGGAGTACGCCAGATGCGCGGGGATGCGCGTCACAAGTTGGGACTACCCTTCACGGGCCAGCCTGAGAAGCGTAGTGGAGGAAAGCGGTCTTCTCCCCGTGACGTGCCTGCAATCGCTGGGCCCAGAGGACAAGGCAAGGCTCCTGGAGGAAGGTTTCATCTTCTGCCGGGAGCTCGCGGCACGAGACGTCGCCTTCATTTCCCGCGACGACCTGGAGAAAGCGCGGAACGAGGCACTGGAAGCCTGCAAGGGGAAGATGTCCAGATCCGCTCGGTGAGGTCTCTTGGGGGCCAGGTGACCGAAGACCAACAACGCCGCCGGGGACCGGGCCCAGCCGCCAGCAGGTGAATCGTCCTAGGCTGTTCTTCCCAGCACGTCTCCGGAGAAGGACCGCTCCAGCTCCTCGTCAACGAAGACACCATCTTTTCGAATCAACTTCTCGTCGAAGTAGATCTCGCCGCCTCCGTAGTCCTCTCTCTGAACCTGGACCAGGTCCCAGTGTATTGCCGAATGATTGCCATTGGAGGCATCCTCGTAGCAGTTGCCGGGCGTGAGATGGAACGATCCGGCAATCTTCTCCGTAAACAACACGTCCCGACTGGGATGGAGGATGAAGGGATTGAGACCCAGAGCGAACTCACCGAAGCAGCGGCTACCCTCGTCCGTATCCAGGATCTCGTTGAGCCTTCTGTCATCTCCCTGGCAGCAGGCATCAACGATCCGCCCTTCGCGAACCTCGAACCTCACATCGTGGAACATGCTCCCCTGATAGAGTCCAGGAGTGTTGTAGGTGATGGTGCCATTGACCGAGTCTCTAACCGGGGCCGTCATCAACTCTCCGTCAGGTATGTTGCTCCTGCCATCCCACTTCATGCAGGGGATACCCTTGATGGAGAACGTGATATCCGTCCCAGGCGCCACGATCCGGACCACATCGGTGCGCTCGAACAGCTCGACCAGCCGGTCCATGGACTGGGACATCCTGGCATAGTCCAGGCAGCAGACGTCATAGTAGAGGTCTGCGTACGCTTCCCTGCTCATCTCGGAAAGCTGGGCGATGGAGTTGGAAGGATAGCGTAGCAGACACCACTTCATCCCGGCACTGCGACGCCACTCCAGGACAGGTTTGACGTAGAGCGTCTGGTACATCTTCAACTGCTCTGGCCATAAGTCCGCCAGGTCGAAAGGGTTGTCCTCTGCGCGCACGATAAGCCAGGCTTCACAATCCCTCAGTAGCTCCAGATGTAAGTCAGTAAACGCCTCATACTGCTCCTCGGTGGCCTGGCTTATCCACTGGCGCTGAAGCGACGGATCGTTGTAGTGCCAGAAGGGGATGGCGCCCATCCTTGTCGCCTGCCTGATCACCACTTTGGCCAGCTCAAGGGCCTCACTGCCACACACCTCCAGCAGGAGGCGTTCCCCAGGCTGCAAGTCAAGAGAATAGCCCAGAAGTTGTCCCACCAGGAGCTCGTTCCGCTCGTCCTTCATCCCTCGTCGCTCCTCATCGATCTAGCGGCCGACACCGCCCGCACCCCCATCATGGGCTGTGCGCATCGCCCGGTCGCCCGCGATGTGCCACCCTCTTATGGCGCGAAACCCTGGCTGGTCTCTGTCCAGAGGCCACGCAATCCCAACTGCACACCATTATCGCACGCAGGACTCATGTTGTCAAGGGTGCGGAAATCGTTGTCGCGCGTACCAAGGAGTCCAGTCGCCGCACAACCGCCAGGGAAGAATTGTCCAGAGGGGTCCACCGAAGCGCGACACGATAGCTTCCGCAGCAGCATCGTCCAGGATCGAGCGCGAGGCAAAGCGCTGCACGGCCCCCAGCAGATGATGCCGCGGCGGCGCAAGTATGCTCAGTGATCGCCCCGCCACGTTCGTTTCGTCCTGCTTCGCCTGTGCCCAGCACCGGTGCATGGTGCAGACGGCCGATTCTTCAGGCCAGCCCAGGGCCAGTACGCCGCGCCCGGCCTCATCATCGGTCGCACCTAGATCGCACCGAGCAGTTCTTTCGTCTTCCTCACCGCCGACGAAGCATCAGGAGCATAACCATCGGCGCCAATTTCGTCGCAGTACTCCTGGGTCAGTGGAGCGCCGCCCACCAGGATCTTCACGCCATCGCGGACGCCCGCCTCCTCCAGGGCTTCTATCGTCCTCTTCATGGCTGGCATGGTGGTAGTCATCAAGGCAGACAAGGCCACGATCTCGGTCCTGCCCTCCCGCACCGCCTCCACGAACCTCTCAGGGGCCACATCCGCCCCCAGATCCTGGACCTGGAATCCCGCGCCCTCCAGCATCATGCCCACTAGGTTCTTCCCGAGGTCGTGTACGTCTCCTTGCACAGTGCCCGTGATCGCGTATCCAATCGCGCCGGACTGATCCTCCACCACGAGCGGTCTCAACACCGCAAGTCCTGCCCGCATAGCTGCAGAGGCGATGATCATCTCCGGCACGAAGAACTCGGCACGCTCGAAACGCTCGCCCACCTCACCCATGGCGGGAAGGAGACACCGGGTGATGATCTCCAAAGGCGGGACCTCCTCGGCCAGGGCCTGTTGGACGAGCGACTCCACTGCGGCTGCGTCCCCTTCCACTACCTTCTCGCCTATGACTTCCAAGTCCATTCAGAGTCCTCCAACAGAGTGCGGCGCTACCATCGTGCATGGGTCCGCTTTCGAGACAGCACACGGATACCGCCAGCGATCAGGACCCGATCGGATAGTGACCGTATTCGTAGGCAGCCTCGAACAGGGCCACGACGTTCTCGGGCGGCACCTCAGCCTGGATGTTGTGTATCGTACAGAAGACGAAACCACCGCCCGGCGCCAGGTCCTCGATACGCCTCCTGGCCTCATCCCTGACCTTCTCGGGCGTCCCAAAAGGGAGCACACGCGTCGAGTCCGCCCCGCCACCCCAGAAGACGATGTCGCGTCCGAACTCCCGGTTCAGTCTAGCGGTGTCCATCTCCTTGGCCGAGACCTGGACCGGGTTGATAATGTCGATTCCGCTCTCAATGAGGTCGGGAAGCGCCCAGTATATGGAGCCACAACAATGGAGGAAGACCTTGGCCTCGGTCTTGGAGTGGATGAACTCCGCCAGCCGACGATGGCGCGGTTTGTAGATCTCTCTGTACAGGTCGGGAGAGAACAGAGGTCCGTACTGACTCCCCAGATCATCGCTCAACTCCACGATGTGGACGTAGGGTCCCACCTCTTCGAGTATCAGACCCCAGAAGTCTAGCAGCCATTCCAGGACCCTCTCGGCAAGTGCTTCCACGTATGCTTTGTTACACGCCATGTCGCGGTACAGGTTCTCGAGGCCCCGCACCCAGTATGATTGCTCGTAGACACCACCGATGGGGGCGTGGATCATCACCGCCTTGTCAGTCTCCTCCAAGAGTCTTCGGGCTTCGTCGCCCAGGCCCTCGACCCGTGCTGGGTCGAGGGGATCGGGGAACTGAAAAGCCTCCAGCTCCTCGATGGTCCCCTCCTTGAGGGGATGATCCGCCAGGTCGTACCAGTAGCCCCCTGGAGGCCTGTGGTAGACGACGCCCCACTCATCGACGAAGCTGTCGGTCTCCTCGTCGAGCTCGAACGCGTAATCGGAGCCGGAATGGGGGAAGAAACCCACGACGTCAGCGTGGAACATCTCTTTGATCTCAGGAGCCGGGTCCACGATCTGTTGGAACGTGTCCATGATCTGAACCGACTCGCTGGGCATCCCCAGGTACTCCAGGAGACTGCGATAGGCCATGTGGTGCATGGAAGTGACCAGCCCACCGAAGTCGATGGGGACGCGATCAGGCTCCTTGTGATCCAAGGCAAGGAGCACTCTCTCTCGACCATTCATACAAACCTCCAAGACGTGTGGAACCAGAATGCTCCGCAACGTGCCGCCGACCTGAAACGAGCGGTGGCTCACTTCGTGCGACGGGGCGAGGCGAGAACAAGGCTCCAGATGAGGCAACGCCGTTAGCGCGTCATGCAACCTGCTGTGGATTCTACCACGCGCCGCTGAGCGCTACAAGCAACGACGCCGAGGGTTACCGAGCACACTCACCCACACTGGCTGCCCGGCGCAGGCACGTGCTAGGCTCTCGTCAGACGAAGGGGGACGATCCCGTTCGGGGGGGGGGGGCACACGGCCAGCTCGACCATGCCTCGTGCACACGTATTCCCTGTCGCTACGGTTCCACTGCCGGGAGGCTGTCGCACGGGCCGTTCATGTTGAGCGTGGCTGCCGGGATCCACCCTACTACGTCCTGAGCCGTGTTTCCCACGCTGAGGTCCAACATCGCCCAGCTATCACTTCTGCCCACCACCGCAGCGTAGTCACCAAGCGTGAGAGTCGCCATCACCTCTGCCGAGGGATTGGGGCTGGCGAGCAGCAGCACGTCCTCCATGGGCATAGTGAAACAGACCCCCGGAGGAGGGGGCACCACCTCCGACACTTCTCCGCAGGAGCCCTCCAGGCGGATGGGGGCAGTCTGCTGTACCCAGCGCAGCCTGAAGACGCCTACGTTGGCTGCCTGAGCAACGCCCGGCTCGAAGCCCCACCAGTCATCTGCGGTCCTGGCCTCCGGCTGGACGCGAAACCCCGTGGCCATGGTCCCGAATACGGCAGCGGTGGTATGGGGCCTCTCGTACACCGTCACCTCGTCCACGGCGATCAACTCGCACGGCCCAGAATCGATAGCCTCTCCGCCGCCCACCTCCGTGGCGACAGGCACTGGTTCCGCTGCCGTGGGCGCCGGACCTGGGACTCCAGTGGGGCTGCCCTGGTCTGCCTTCTCGGTGGGAGGTACAGGGGGGACTGGCGTAGCGCTCGGTTGTGCTTCCGTCTGCTCTTTCAGCTCGCTCAGTTGGGTGGCCTGCTGCGCGACCTGCGTCTGCAAGGCAAGCTCCGACTCCGAAGGTCCTAGCGCCACACATCCACTGCACGCTAGAAAAACGACCACGGCGGCGAGGCCAATTGCTCTAGTCATTCTCTCTTCCCACTCTGTTCGGCCGTTCGAACTTCCACGCTGCTATGATGGCTCACCAGCAGGTGCGCGAGCGGCGATTGGTCACGGCCTCGAGAAGGATCTTCACGTAGTTGGGATCGCCCCGGACCTGCCCAGAGAACCCGGTGTCGGGCAAGTCGGCACTGCCACGTGACCGCACGAGCTCTCTGGCTCTCTCCACCATGGGCTCCACCATCCCTGCCAGAGACTCAGCGCTCTCCACAGAGGGCTGAAGCTGCCTCAGCCTCTCGTAGAAATCCTCGATCAAGTCGGAGTACTCCGACCCCTGCTCGAACTGCTCGCGAGGCAGGCTGTATCCCGCTGCAACCAGCTTCTCCCACACCCGGAAGACGTCACCCGTCCTGTCTGAATCGCGGAACCACCCGGCCCCGTACAACTGGGTCAGAGTAGCGTTGACCTCCTCGATGCGCCTGTCCACGTGGGAGGTCTCCTCCGCTGAGGGCCTCTCCCCCGAGGACTGAGGGATGAGCGTGGTGAGATAGTCCTGGATCTTGTCGGTGATACCCACACCCGTCTGTGCCTTCACTCCGTCCTCGATGTCCAGAAGAAGGGTGGCCAGATTGCGCAGGCTACCCCTCGGCAGCCCCGCCGCCTCACCCAGGTCCCGAGCATCCTTGGCCAGGGACAGCATCTTCCTGGAGAAGTTCAGGATATCTCCGAGACTCAGGCTCTCCTGCTCCCAACTCCGCTTCCTGGGGCTCATGTCCCCCACCTACCTTCCTCTCTCTCAGCGGAGATCGATGTCCCCGCTGTTTCCTCGCAGTGTTCCTGGCCCCACCCTGCCTCCGCCTTCCCTGGATCCCAGAAGCAGGATCGCAGAACCTTGCTCGGGGAGCACACCCTAGACGGCACTCTCGTCGGCGCTACTAGGTACAGAGTCCTTTTTCGCCGGCGAAGAACCAAACCTTGCCAGAGCCATGAAGGCCACGGTGCCCAACGTCGCCAAAACCAAGGTCAGATACCACACCGAGACCGGGGCGATGTTGTCGTATACCAGTCCACTGGCGATGGGCCCTATCCCCCAGGCGAGGCCCCCCATCATGCCGTAGATGCCCATATACCTGCCTCGCATGTCAATGGGGGCGATCCTGGCCACGAAAGATACGGAGGTAGGGGCCCAGATCAACTCACCGATGGTGAGAATGACCATGGATAGAAGGAATAGCCAGACATTGTGGGAAAGAGCGGCGCCCAGTGCAGCCAGCCCGGTCCAGAAAGAGCCAGCGGCCATCACGTAGGCGTCACGGTATTTCTCCGTGACCCGGGTCACCGCGAACTGGAAGAAAACCACCATCAGCGCGTTCACCGTCATGATCAGGC
>CAZOBP010000103.1:0-10309 GCA_964577995.1 uncultured Anaerolineales bacterium | reverse complement strand
CCGCGTCGCCACCTTGAAAGGGTGGTGTCCTAGTCCACTAGACGATGGGGGCACTTAGTCCACTATTATAGCCACGACCAACCCCCGGGTCAAGTTCGCGATGGGGGAGTGGGTTCTCGCACAGTTGACATAACCAGCACCCCGCCACGCTTGACCTGAAGAGTGCATGGGGGCCAACACTGGACGACGAAGAACCACGTCGCTCCCGGTGCGACCGAGGACCTAGACCTCGAGCCGCAATTCCGCAAGCTTCTGCGCTCCAGGCACGCCGCTGGTTTCCCAGCCCCGAAGCGCGTAGTACTCGTCCAGCAGGGGATCGAGATCCACGGTCTGGCCCTTGGAGTGGCCGCGGGGCAGAGTCTCCTGGGAGAACCTGGGCGGCAGCGTGTCGTCCTCGCTCGTGAAGCCCTCGCGGAGGTTGAACAACCGCTCCAGGTTCCAGATCCTCTCTCCTATGCCCAGAATCTGCTTTCCGTCCAGAGGCTCGCCCGTCACGCTCGAGAGCAAGCTGGCGTAGTGCTCAGGGTTGAGGGCGAAGATGGTGAACAGGCACAGCCCCAGCGAGTCGATGAGGGCGCTCAGGTCTTGGTAGAGGATCACCAAAGCGGCCTTGCCGGCGCTGGCGAAGCGATCGACGGCGTAGGGCGTGGCCAGGGCCTCGGGGCCGATCAAATAGGCCCGCAAGTGGCACCCTCCGCGCGTGGAGGTGGCGTAGGCCAGGCCCATGGACTTGAAGCCACGGGGATCATAAGCGGCCAGCTCCAACCCTTTCACGCTCATGGAGAGTTCCGCGTGGCCGAAGCGCGAGGCCAGCCGCAGGGAGCCCTGGGCCAGGTCCTTGCCAAAACCCTCGTTGCGGCCGATGAGCTCCGTGCACCTGAGCACCGCCTGCCCGTTGCCAAACCGCAGGTCCGTCCCCAGCTCGTCCTGGATTCTGTCCCGGGTGGCCTGGTCCAGGTATCCTCTCTCCCACAACTCCATGGCGCAGGCGATGGTGCTGCCCGCCGAGATGGTGTCGAAGCCCAGCTCGTTGCAGTTGTAGTTGGCCTCGGTGATTAGCTCCAGGTCCTTCACCCCGCACATGGGGCCCAGAGCCCACATGGTCTCGTACTCCGGTCCTTCGCCGCTGCGAGTCGCGGTCCTGGTGCCCCTGCCACAGGCCACAGAGCAGGTGGCGCAGCCCACGCTTCGCTCGTAGAGCAGTTCCTTGAGCGTTTCGCCGGAGACGGAATCGGCGTCCGGAAAGTACCCCTCCTGGAAGTTGCGGGTGGGCAGCGCGCCGAACTGGTTGATGATGTTGATGAGAACTGCGGTCCCGTACTCCTTGAGGGCATTCTTGGTAATGGGGGCCTCGCTGATCATGGTCAGAGCGCTCTTCCTGGCCTCCTGGAACCCCTCAGGATCGGCCACAGGTGTCTTGTGGCTTCCTTGGACCACGACCGCCTTCAGGTTCTTCGAGCCCATGACGCAGCCCGCGCCGCCCCTTCCCGCCGCGCGGTTCATCTCGTTCATCACCGAGGCGTAGAGCACCCCTGCCTCTCCAGCAGGTCCGATGCAAGCCACCGCCGCCTGGGCTGACGTCTCTTGAAGCAGGCGCTCGGTGGTCCGGTGGGTATCCAAACCCCACACTCCAGAGGCGTCCCTGAGCTCGGCCTGCTCGTCGTCCACCCACAGGTAGCAGGGCTTCTCGGCAGCGCCCTCGAGTATGATGGCGTCGAAGCCGGTCCTCTTGAGGGCAATGGGGAAACGGCCGCCGGAGTTGGCGCTCAAGATGGTGTTGGTGAGGGGCGACTTGGTGACCACCTCGTAGCGAGAGGAAAGCGCCGCCCCCGTGCCGTTGAGGGGTCCGGTGACGAATATCAGCATATTCTGGGGCGAAAGGGGGTCTATCTTGGCCGGAAGCTCCTGCCACAGCATGGCACTTCCCAATCCCCGCCCGCCGACGTAATCTCGGGCCAGGTCCTCTGCCAGAGGCTCTGTGCTAGCTTTGCGCTGGCTGAGATCGACCCTCAGGATTCTCCCGTGGTAGCCGCCTCTGGTCATCAGAAGTCCTTGTCCCTTCTGTAGCGCCTGAAAGGACACGTGCGACATCTCTGGATGTAGATCTCCCGGACCTCTCTCCTCTGCTTGCTCGTCTGGCCACTGGGACAGATGGTGCAGGGGATGACCCTGGCCTCGACCCAGGCCTCCGGATTGGTCCTGATCCAATCCATGGTGGCCATGATGGTCAGGGGAGCGCTGGTGCCTATCCTGAACCGGAGGGGGTCCAGCAGCTCAGGCTCTCTGGCCGCGGCGTAGACCAGCCTGACCACGGTCATGGCATCCCCGATGCCTCCGGCAGCCTTCACCCCCATGTCGGGACCCACCGCCTCTCTCATCAGGCGTAGATGCTCCGGGGTGGCACCCATCACGTCCATGCCGGTAGAGTTCTTCACGAAATCGGCCCCCGCCTCCTTGACCAGCGCGGAAGCCTGCACGATCTCTTCCTCGGTCAGCTCCCCTGAGCGGATGATGACTTTGACCAGCTCGCCATCGCCAGCCTCGACCACCGCCTCGATCTCTGCCCGAGCGTAGCCCGCGTCCCTCTTGAAGCGGCCTACGTTGATCACCATGTCCAGCTCCAGCTTGCCGGGACCCTCGCCCCTGACACTGCGGCTCCTCTCCACTACCTCCGCCGCCTGCCGCTGCTTGCTCTCTATGGAGGACTTCCCCAGCGGGAAGTCTATCACGTAGCACTCCTTGACCGGGCTGCCCTTGAGCAACTTGGGGAGCAGATCTACCTCTACCGGGTTGACACACAAGGACGCGAAGCCGTAGTCCAACGCCCACTCGGCCAGCTTCCTGATCTTGGGTTCCTGGGTATCGGCCTTGAGATCGGTAGCATCCAGCAGACTGGCCAGCTTCTCTGGCGTGAGCCTATGAACGATCTCTACCAGGTCTTGGGGTGGGAACTCGACCAGGGGAACTGTGGGCTGATCGTCGAGATCAGGTGAGAGAGACCTCTCAGCCATCTCTTCTCCTACTCGACAGCGGCATAAGTGTAGTGAGGGACCGGTCCCAGATACTGGAGGGGCCAGTACGAGACCCAGGCTTTGCCGATGATGGCGTTTCCATCCAGCATGCCCCAGCTACGCGAATCGCTGCTGTTGTTGCGGTTGTCCCCCATGACGAAGTACTCGAAGTCGCCGACAACCTCAGCGCCCCAGGACCTGTTGCCGGAGTTGGAGAGGTAGGTCTCATCCAGGCGCACACCGTCGATGAAGACGACCCCGTCCACTACATCCACCTCCTCGCCCGGCAAACCAACAACGCGTTTGATGAAGTCCTTCTTGGGGTTTGCAGGCGAATGAAAGACGACGACGTCACCTCTCTCCGGCGGGTGGACGTAGTAGACGAGCTTGTTGACGATCAAGAACTGGCCATCGTGAAGGTTCGCCTCCATGCTATGGCCCTCGATGCGGAAGTTCTGGAAAGCCAACCGCACGAGAAGGAAGATAAGCAGCGTCATGAAAGCGGTCTCGACGACCTCCCTCAGGATCGCCTTGAGACTCACGCCCTGCTGTTCTTGGTCCGGCAACTCTTCCAACACAGTCCTATACGTTGATCCCGTCTGCAACTCGTCCATGGTTTTTCCCAAGATCAGTATAGTACATTGCCACCAGGGAGGCAACCTTATCCCACAGCAACCAGGTTGTCGTGGGTCGCGAGGTCTGCTATACTGGGCCGAATCTCGGTCGGCTCTACTGGAGAAGCCGCGCTGGATGCCGTGTGGTGGGTCAGTCCCGCCTCTGGGTTCCGTGCCGAGGGCAGCGTTGTTGTGTGCGCGAGTGTGCCAGGCGGAATCGGGGCATCCGGGGCCGCACCCCTACAGGCGCGCCTGCCCGCGTGTTGCCGTCCACCGTCGCCGGGGTCACCCCGGCGTCGCCGCTTGCCCTCCTTGACCGAGGTCTGACACGCGTGAAGGGGGGACCGCGCAGCCGAGCAGAGTCCGACCGTTACAGTCTAAAGCCTTCTGGCATAGGCAAATGAACGTGAGAAACGAAGAGGCGTGGCGTGTGCGCCTGGCGAACTTCGAGCCTGTGATCGGCTTCGACTACCCTCTGGACACCCTGGTGGTCAGCCTGACGGGCGACCGCTGCGAACTGGACTGCGCTCACTGCGGTGGGCACTATCTCAAGTCCATGACGCCCATCTGGGAGGCCGATACCAAGGGAGCGACGAGTTGTCTCGTTTCTGGAGGATGCGACAGGGAGGGCCGGGTCCCCGTAACCAGCCACCTCGACGAGGTGGCGCGGCTGTCCCAGGGCAGAATCATGAACTGGCACGTGGGCCTGGTTGGAAAGAGCGAAGCCGAGATCATCGCACCATACGTAGACGTGGTCTCCTTCGACTTCGTGGGCGACGACGAGACCATACGAGAGGTGTATGGGCTCGAGGTTGGGGTTGAGAAGTACGTTGCCACCTATGAGCTTCTCCGCTCTTACGCCACCGTCGTGCCTCACATCACCGTTGGCCTCAGGGGCGGAAGTTTGTCGGGCGAGTATCGATGCCTGGAGATCCTGGAAGAGCTGGGTGTGGATGGCCTGACCTTCATCGTCCTCATTCCGACGCCGGGCACCCGCTTCGCTGAGTGTGATCCCCCTCAACCTGAGCAGGTCGCGGAGCTTCTGGTGGAGGCACGCCTCCGCTTTGCCACAGTGCCCCTGCACCTGGGCTGCTTGAGACCCCGCGGTCTCTACCGAGAGCGCCTGGACCCTCTCGCAGTGCAGGCCGGCGTGAACGTGATCGTCAGCCCGTCCAACACCGCCGTGGCCCTGGCAGAGGAATTGGGCCTGGCGGTAGACAAGAGGATGGAGTGTTGCGCAGTGAGGTTCAAGAGGGAAGGGCATGATGAGCGATTTGTTTGACATCTGTATCATCGGAGCAGGTCCCGGAGGATACGTGGCCGCCATTCGCGCGGCGCAGCTAGACGCGAAGGTGGCCTTGATCGAACGCGAGCGCGTGGGCGGAGTATGCTTGAACTGGGGCTGCATACCCACCAAGGCCATGGTCAGCAGCATCGAGCTGCTGGTGGAGATCGAGAGAGCTGAGGAGTTCGGAGTTATCGTCAGCGAACCGGGCTTCGATTTCTCCAGGATGATGGCACGAAAAGACCAGGTGGTTGAGCAGTTGGTGACGGGCGTGGAAAGCCTGCTGCAAGCTCGCAAGGTACAGGTTTTCGCCGGAAGTGGACAGTTGGTCTCGCCCACCAAGGTCAAGGTCTCGGGTGGCTCGACCAAGGTTGTGGAGGCACGCAAGATTCTCATCGCCACAGGCTCGGTGGCAGCCAAACCCCCGGTCCCGGGCCTGGACCTACCCGGTGTCCTCACCAGCAACGAGATCGTTTCGTTGAAGGAGCTCCCTCAAGATCTGGTCATCGTGGGCGGGGGGGTGATCGGTGTCGAGTTCGCCACCATCTTCAGCGCGCTGGGCACCAAGGTGACGATAGTAGAGATGCTGCCCTCCATCCTCACCACGGTGGACGAGGAACTCGCACGTCGCCAGCAGCAGGCGTTACGCAAACAAGGGGTGGACGTGCACACCCGTTCGCCGCTCAAAGAGATCCGGGAGGGAAGGGGAACCCTCGACATAATCTACGAAGGACCGAACGGGGAGGCAATGGTTCGGGCCGACACGGTGCTGATGGCCACCGGCAGGGTGCCATACAGCGAAGGACTCAACCTGGAGCAGATTGGAGTTGAAACGGAGAAGGGTGCCATCCTCGTGGACGAGCACCTGGAAACCAACGTGCCAGGGGTCTACGCCATAGGCGACGTGACGGGAGGCTACATGCTGGCCCACGTGGCGAGCCACGAGGGCGAGGTCGCGGTGGAGCACGCCCTGGGCGAGGAATCTGTTATCAACTACGAGGCGGTCCCCAACTGCGTGTTCACCATGCCCGAGATCGCCGGCGTTGGACTCATGGAGCAAGAGGCCAAGGAAAAGGGCATCTCCTACAGGAAGAGCAGGTTCCCCTTCACGGCCAGTGGGCGCGCCCTGGCCATGGGGCAGACCACGGGCCTGGTGAAGATGATCTGCGACCAGGAAAGCGGGCGAGTGCTGGGCGTGCATATCATGGGGCCACACGCCACCGACCTGATCGCCGAAGGAGCACTGGCCATCCAGTGCGGAGCGACTGCCGAGGACGTAGCGGCCACGATCCACGCCCATCCGACGCTGTCCGAAGCCGTGAGAGAGGCCGCCCTGGGACAGGGTGCAGGGCCGATCCACGCTATGACCTGAGGGACACATGGACCCAGACTTAGCTGCACTTCAGAAGGCGATTGGGATTCAGTTCAGAAACGAGGCCCTGCTGAGGCAGGCCCTCGTTCATCGCTCGTTCCTCAACGAAAATCCAGATCTCGAGCTGGCGTCCAACGAACGGCTCGAGTATCTCGGGGACGCGCTGCTGGACTTCGTGGTCGGTGAGTACCTGTACCATCGGTACCCCGAGATGAACGAGGGCGGACTCACCAGCCTGCGCGCGTCCCTGATCAAAGCCAGCACTTTGGCGCGATTCGCACGATCGAAACATCTGGGGCGCTACGTCTATCTGTCCCACGGGGAGGATGAGAGAGACGGCAGGGAGCGCGTGGGACTCCTTGCGGACGTCTTCGAAGCTCTGGCGGCAGCCATCTACCTCGACAGAGGACTGGCGGAAACCAGGGCGATCGTACTCCCCCTCGTGGAGCCGGAGGCGACGCGGATCGTCGAGGGTGGTTTGGAGAGGGATCACAAAAGCGGGCTGCAAGAGTGGTGCCAGAGAGAACTCGGCATCACTCCGGTCTATCGCACTGTGAAGGAACAAGGGCCGGACCATGCCAAGTTATTCACGGTTGAGGTGCTGCTCGACGGCGAGGTTCACGGTCGAGGACAAGGACGCAGCAAGCAGTCGGCAGAGCAGAGCGCGGCCGAGGAGGCTATGAAGGGCAGGGCAGACGATAGCGTTTGACAGAAAGGTCGACAAGCTATATACTGTGCACGGTGCAACGTCGCATAACCACTAGATGTAGTACAATCACTCGTGCGCCGTGCACAGCTAGTGGTGGCCTGGTTGGTGACCCGTCTGCAATCAGACCACCAGAATCTGGCCGACGGAGGTGCTGTCCGTTGGCCTGTTGCATCTGAGCGACCATGTTCCTGAAGAGGTTGGAGCTACAAGGCTATAAGACCTTCGCGTCGAGGACCGAGTTCGAGTTCGACTCGGGCATCACGGCGATCGTGGGTCCCAACGGCAGCGGCAAGAGCAACGTCGCCGATGCGTTGCGGTGGGTGCTGGGCGAACACAAGTACAGGGCCCTGAGAGCCAAGCGCAGCGACGACATGATCTTCGCTGGAGGCCAGGGACGCTCGCGAGTGGGCATGGCCGAGGTATCGTTGACCTTCGACAACTCCACCGGCTGGCTGCCTATTGACTACGCTGAAGTCACCGTCCAGCGGCGGACGTATCGGTCTGGCGAGAACCAGTACTCCATCAATGGTAGTCGTGTCAGACGAAAGGACATCGTCGAACTCCTCGCCCAGGGAGGTGTGAGCAGCAACACCTATACCATCATCGCACAGGGCGCGGTGGATGCCAGTCTGAGCATGCGACCAGAGGAGCGGCGTGCGATCTTCGAGGAAGCGGCCGGCATAGCCATCCACCAGGCCAAGCGCGACCAGGCGCTGCGCAGGCTCGAAGACACGCGTAACAACCTCCTGCGCGTCAACGACATCATCAAGGAGATCGCCCCTCGGCTTCACCGCCTGAGCAAGCAAGCCGAACGGGCCACGGAATACCAGGAGGCATCGAAGAAACTGGAAGCACTCCTGGAGACCTGGTACAGCTATCGCTGGCGCAAGGTGCAGGAGGAGTCGAATGCGGCCCAGCTCGATCAGGTGAGGCGTGAGGAGGAGTTGGCGGCCCAGAAACGGAGCCTCGAAGAGACCTCGCTGGCCATAGATCGCTCGAGGAAAGATCAGGCGGAACTCAGGGGCAAGCTCGGTGCCTGGCACACCCAGAGTGGGGAGTTGCATACTCGGCTGCAGGAGCTCCAGAGGGAGCTGGCGGTCAAGCAGGAAGGGCACAGACTCATCGGCCAGCGCAGGCAGGAGATCCAGCAAGAGATCTCCCCTCTGGGCGCAGGCCGCGACGCCCGCCAGCAAAGGATACGAGAGCTGGAGGACGATCTGAAGCACCTGGCCGCGGAGCGGCGCCAACGCGACTCGGAATGGGCGGCGGTCGAGGAGGAGTTGACGGGTCTTGAGAGGCAACAACGCCAACTGGGGACAGAGCTGTCCGAGGGACGGGAAACCGCCTTTCAGGTGGCCACAGCGCTGGCCGATCTGCGAAACCGGCGAACCCAGTTTCGAGAGCGGAGGCGCGAGATAGAGAAACAGCGCACCGAACACGAAGAAGCGAGTCAAGAACTGGCGGACCAGCTCCGGGAGCTCACCGAACAGATCGAGGCGCTGGTCGCAGAGCGCGATCAGATTTCCGTGGAACTCCACTTAGTGCTGGACGAGCAGAAAGACAAGCAACGCGCTGCGCAGGAATCGGCCGACAGACAGGCGGAGCTGGCCGCTCGCCTCGATGCAGCACGCCAGGATCTGAGCAGGCTGCGCGTACGGAATGAAGTCCTGTTCAAAGCGCAGAGTGAGCTCGCGGACTACTCTCAAGCCGTGCGGACCCTCCTGAGCAATAGAGACCAGTTGCCAGGCATCGTGGCTACTCTAGCCGAAGTGATTGAGGTTCCGTCCGAGGTAGAGCGCGCTGTCGGGGCCGTGCTGGGCAACCTGTTGCAGGCTGTCGTGATCGAGACCTGGCAGGAAGCACAACGAGCCATACGCCTTCTGCAAGAAAGCGATGCTGGTCGAGTCACCCTGTTACCCGTGGATTCTCTCAGGATCGCCGAACCTGAGAATGTACCTCCCGCGACAGGCGTCCTGGGCCTCGCCGCCGAGCTCGTGGGGATCCGCAAGGGCCTGGAGGCTGTGCTTCGAGCACTACTCGGTAGTACCCTCATCGTCGAGGATCTGGCCATCGCCCGCAAGCTGTACGAGCAGCACTCAGACCTCCAGATAGTCACTCTGGCAGGTGAGGTCCTCTCCAGAAGTGGGTCGTTGGCCGGTGGATCTGATGCGGCAGGAAGTGTTCTGCTGGCGCACGAGCGCGAACGTCGGGATCTACCGCAGCAAATCGCCGCGCTGGAGAGCGAGAACGATGCTCTGCAAGCGGAGGTGGACGGAGAGGCCAAAGTACATCAGGGGCTGCTGGGCGAGATCGCCGAGTTGGGGGAGAAGCACGACCGACTGGACAAGGCGTCCCGGGAAAAACGAGACGACATAGAGTCCTGGGAGATGCGCAGAGAGCGGGGGGCACAGGAGCTCGAATGGCACGAGGTGACCGCGAAAAGGCTCCAGGACGAGATTCAGAGCCTACAGGAGAAAGAGCGGGAGCTGGAGCAGCAGATCGAGACGACCAGGCAAAGCGAGCGAGAGACAGCCGAGGCCGTCCAGTCCGCGGAGGACCGGCTGGACGCACTCGACCTCGGCCCGCTCCGGGAGAAGCTCGCTGGGCTGAAGACGGCCATCGCGGTATTGGAGCGCAGCCAGGAGAGCCAGGAGGCGACTCTAGCAGGGCATCGCACTGCCCTCGAGCAGATCGAGACACAGCTCGAGGACAAAGAGAGGCGCGTAGCCGAACTGGGTGCCGAAGCGGAGGAGCTGGAAGCGAGCATCGCAACGCTCACGAAGCAGACTGAGGAGTTGAGGGTCCTGGTCGAAGAGCTATCCAACAGAATCGCGGAAGCCGAACAGCAATCCACGGAGCATGAGAACGAGCAGCAGCGTTTGGAGAAGAGCGAGGCTGCTGGGCGCAGGAAGCTACAGGATTATGAGGTTGCCCACAACAAGGCTGTCCTCAAGCGCCAACGCTGTGAGGATGAGTTGCGCAACCTGCGCGAGCGCATCGAGGCCGACCTGGAAACCGTCTCCCTGCCCGGCGATTGGCAAAAACAGCTCCCTCTGGACATCGATGCCCGCCTGAAGTCCTTGCCTATCGTTGCCGAGGTGCCTCGGTCGTTGGAGGCGGAAACCAAGCAACTCCGAAAACGCCTCCGTCAACTGGGCCCCGTCGATCTGGAGACCGTTGACGAGTACCAGCAGGTGTCTGAGAGGCACGCGTTCCTCGTCGGGCAAGTGGAGGACTTGGAGAGGGCTGCTCAGTCTTTGCGTAAGGTGGCCGCGGAACTGAATCGCCTCATGGAAGACAAGTTCGTGGAGACCTTCA
>CAZOBP010000102.1:0-10469 GCA_964577995.1 uncultured Anaerolineales bacterium | reverse complement strand
CACTGGACATATTGGCCGCCAGCCAGTGGCGATAGTACAGCTTGCCCTGATCCCAAAAGAACTTCTTCTTGGCCCTGATCGAGTCTATGGAAATCTGGAGGCAGTTGGGGAACAGGTTGGTGAAGGTCCAAAGCATGTTGTTGACTTCTCTGTCCAGGAGCTCGAGGTCGGCGGATGTGTTGTACACGAAATCCCTGGCCTTCTTCATCTCATCGCCCGTCTTGAACTCGCCGTAGACGATCTCACCATCGTGCACGTACTCGTCGGTGATGACCTGAGGATTTCTCACCCAGTTGCCCTTCTCGTCCTTCAGCACCGGCACCACCTTGCTGAGGTAGCCCTTGCGGAACATCTTGTAGGCGCTCCACATCTCGCAAGAGATGCAGTTCCACATGGCGTCCTCGATGCCGAGGAACCAGGGGAGGAAGTCGGAAGAGCCGCCCACCGGAGCGGAGCCGTGTCTGGGGCCAGCCTGGCCGTAGATCGCTGTGTCGGACGAGACGCACAGATCGCAAGCCCCGCCGATCTCCTGCCCGCCGGCAACCCTCATCCCATTGGCGCGGCAGATCACCGGTTTCTTGCAATCCAGGATGCTGTCCACCATGCCGTTGAAGAGGTCCATGTACAGGGCGTACTCGGTGGGCCTCCCGCTGTAGTACTCGGCATACTCCTTGGTGTTCCCGCCAGTGCACCAGGCCCTGTCGCCAACGCCGGTGAAGACCACCGCCACCACGCTGTTGTCGGCCGCAGCATTGGTCATGCCCGCGATGACCCCCTTCACCATCTCGGTCGTGTATGAGTTGTACTGCTGAGGGTTGTTCAGCCAAACCCACGCGCTGTAGAGTCCCTCCACAGCGTTTCCTTTGGGATCAACGATCGGCTTCTTCTCGTAGACCACGCATGGGGGATTGTCCATGCTGCCAAAGTGCTCATCACCCCACAATGCATGATCCTTCTTCTCAGAGTCCCGGGGTAACCACTCGAGTGCCATTTGCCCCTCTCCTTTCCTTTCCCTTTTTTCTGTGTCACGCTCATGCCCGCATCACGGGCAGCTTGAGGGTCACCTGCATACGTGGCGGAGACGCGTAGCCCGAACTGTGTTACAGAGGAAATGTGTCACTGCGAATATATGGCGCTCATTGGACGCCACATGTGCATTATAACATGCATCATATGCTGTGTCAAGCTCCCGCCAGCGACCGTCTACTACTTTCCCTTGAATACCGGCTTTCTCTTCTCCAAGAATGCCACCGTCCCCTCCTGGTAGTCCTCGGTCGCGGAGAGCCCTCCGAACTCCAGGGCTTCGATGGAGAGTCCCCTCTCGAGATCCGTCTCCAGGCCCAGGTTGATCGCCCGCTTGCACGCCGCCGCGCTCAGCGGTGCCTTCTCTGCCAGTTTGCTGGCCAAGGCCTTCGCCTCGGTCAGTAGCTCTGCTCCTGGTACGACTTTCTGCACCAGGCCGATGCGCAGCGCTTCTTCAGCGTCGATCATGTCCCCGCTGAGGATCATCAGCTTGGCCATACCCTTGCCCACCAAGCGCGGCAGCCGCTGCGTGCCTCCGTAGCCAGGGCTGACGCCCAGGCCGATCTCCGGCTGCCCCATTCTGGCAGTATCGGCAGCTAGCCGAATGTCACAGGCCATGGCCAGCTCCAGCCCTCCGCCCAACGCGTAGCCGTTGATGGCCGCTATCACGGGCTTTGGCAGGTTCTCTATCTTCAGCATCAGGGCTTGCCCGCGTCGAGAGTGCTCCGCCGCAGCCGCGGGTGACTTCAGAGACTGTAGCAAGCCTATGTCCGCCCCGGACACGAAGGACTTCCCTCCTGCGCCGATGAGAACGATCGCGAGTACCTCTTTTTCCGCGGCCAGTTCGTCCATGGCTGCGCCGATCTCGGCCACCACGTCCTCGTTGAGAGCGTTGAACTTGTCAGGCCGGTTGATGGTGACAACAGCTATCCTGTCCTCTCGATCTACCAATAGATACTTGTAGGCCATTCACTACACCTCCTCATACCAAGTCCAGCATGCCAGCCCCCGTCACCCTTGGCCTCCAGAGCACGCAACGTGCCAGTCCGCTGACAACCCCGCGCTCCAGCAGGCCAGAGAGGGCAAGCTGATGCTGCATCACTTGTACTCGCCGTAGAAGCCCCTGCCCGACTTGCGCCCCAGGATGCCTGCTGTGACCATACGCTTGAGCAGCACTGGAGCCGCATATACCTCATCCTTGAACTCGTTGAACATGTTGTCGGCTATGAACAGCGTGGTGTCGTTGCCGAGGATGTCCAGCAACCGGAAGGGACCCATCGGGTGGTTCAACCCCAGCTCGATCGCCGTATCTATATCCTCGATGCTTGCCAGGCCAGACTCGTAGAGACGGATGGCGTGCAGCAAATAGGGTATCAGCAGCCGGTTGACGATGAAGCCCGGCGTGTCTTTTGCTATGACCACTGTCTTGCCCAGCGACTCGGAGAACTCCCTGAGTGTTTCGACCGTCTCCTCGCTGGACACGATGGTGGTCACGATCTCCACCAACCGCATCACAGGCACGGGGTTGAAGAAGTGCAGGCCAGCCACCTTGTCCATCCGGTTGGTGGCCGCGGCCATCTCGGTGATGGTCATGGACGAGGTATTGCTGGTCAAGAGCGCGTGCGGAGGGCAGATCTCATCCAACTGCCGGAAAACCTGCTTCTTTATGTCCAGGTTCTCGATGATAGCCTCCACGACCAGATCGCAGTCCTTGAAATCGCCGATGCTAGTCGTGCCCTTGATGCGCCCCATGATCTCGTCCTTGTCCTGGGCCGTCATCTTCTCCTTCTGCACAGCCCTGCCGAGGAAGTGATCAACCGTGCCCATACCTTTGTTCAGCAATTCGTCGTTGATCTCCGAGACCACAACCTCGTAGCCAGATTGAGCGCAGACCTGCACTATGCCCGCACCCATTATCCCGGCACCCACGACTCCCACTCTCTTGATCTCCATTGCGCGACCTCCTTGCTTGTTTCTCCGAACGAGCCTTCGTATCAATCCTTGTCCACGGGAGTTCTCCTCTCTCCCGGGAGCAAACCGCTACTGCGAGCCGCCTCGCAGCGCTGCCACCGTGGCGTCGGTAAGGGACACCCGATAGGCCAGCAGACCTTGCCCGCTGGCCAACAACGCGTCTCTGATCGGCCCCTGCAACTCGTCTATCGTTCCGTATTTCGTCTCGGCGATCTCCATCTTGTCCTGAGCCTCCAACCGCCCGCCGACCGCTCGAGCCACGAAGACGTGGCTGGTCCAATCCAGGTAGTCGTTTTCGTCAGTGAAGCGAACGTGGACACGCAGCAGATACCTCTCCAGGTCTATGTCCAGCCCAGTCTCCTCGAGTGCCTCCCGCCGGGCACCCTCCTCAATGGACTCGCCAGGGTCCAGCCCTCCGCTCGGTGCCCGGAAAATGGGCCGTCGAAACATGGGCTTCCTGATCAAGGCCAGGTGGTCATCGTTGAAGATGAACAGTGTGATATCGTGGGCACGACCATGCTTCTGAGTCGCTCTCACGAAGGCTAGCTCAGCTTCACCTATCTCGTGCTCCAGGTGCAACACCTGAGGCTTACCCAGCTTGTACTCGATCTCCTCCACCAGTTTCGCATCAACGTACATCGCTACGAAACCCTGCTGTCGGTTTCACTCACCCGACTGTAGTACGCCCAGCAACTCCTGGTGGATCTTGCCGTTGGTGGCGACAACGTCCCCCTCGAAGGGAATCCAGGCCTCTCCCCTCACGTTTGAGATGCGACCACCGGCCTCCTTGATCAGCAGCCCGCCCGCGGCGGTGTCCCAAGGTTTGACGCTCAACTCCCAATGACCGTCCAGACGTGCGGCTGCCACATACGCCAGATCCAACGCCAGCGATCCGCTGCGCCTCACCCCCTGTATCGTGGGGATTAGCTTTCTCAAGAGGGCCACGTTCTGCTCGGCAACGCTGCCACGCACGTATGGGAAACCCGTGGACAGTAGCGATGAGATCAAGTGATCCTCATCAGAAGTCGAGATCCTCGATCCATTCAGCGTGGCCCCACCGCCCTTTTCCGCGTAGAAGAGCTCATCGTGCAAGGGATCGAATACGCAGCCCACCAGCACGTCGCCCCTCTGGGCCAGTGCCACAGACACGCAGAATGCGGGATAGCCGTGAACGTAGTTGGTGGTCCCATCCAGCGGATCTACCAGCCATACATAGTCGGCAAGGGGAGCCGTCTGCCCGTCCCATCGCTCTTCGCTGACGACGCTATGCTCGGGGAATCGGCTGTTGATCTGCTCCGTGATCATCTCCTCCAAAACCACGTCTACCTCAGTTACGAGGTCCACCTCGCCCTTCCGGGTCACATCGTGCGTGCTCCCCAGCCTCTCCAGCATCATTCGCCCTGCCTCTTTGCAGAGCGCGACCACGAAATCCCTGTCCGGCGTATCCCCTGCCACCGCCCCCATGAGAGGCTACCTATCCCTCCACACCGGTTCTCTCTTCTCCATGAAAGCCTGGAGTCCCTCGGCTGCATCCTCCGTCTTCATTAGCCGCTTGAGGTATAGCTCCTCCGAAAGAGCGAGCGCCTCCTCGAAGCCCAGCGTCAAACCCTGCAAGATGGCTCTCTTGGTCAGCCGCAGCACAACACCGCTCAGTGCAGCCAACTTGTCGACGAACCTGGACAACTCCTCCTCGAAGCCTTCCACCGGCATCACCCTATTCACCATTCCCAGTCGCTCCGCCTCCCGGGCATCGATGACGGAGCCGGTGAGAAGCAGCTCCAGGGCCTTCATGTGAGGCATCAGGCGAGGGAAAGTGACCACCGCCACCGGCGGATACACCCCCACCTGGATCTCAGGCTGGCCAAACGTCGCCTTCTCTGAAGCGATAACCATGTCGCAGAAGGTTACCAGCTCACACCCACCGCCGAGAGCTGCACCGTTCACCGCGGCTATCGTGGGCATCTCCAGGGACCACATCTGCCGAAAGATGCGATGGAAGACCTCCACCATCTCCTCCACCTTGTCCACCGTGTGATCCTTGACGTCCACACCAGCACAGAAGGCCTTGCCTTTGGCGGCGAAGATGAGTACCTTGGTCTTCTCATCGCCCTGTAGGCTCTCCAGAGCCGCGTTGATCTCCCTCATGGTGGGAATACCCATGATATTGACAGGAGGATGATCGAGCGTGATCCTGGCCACCCCGCCCTCTCGCTCGAAAAGGATGTTCTCGAACTCCCTGCTCATGTCTCCTCCGCTAGATGTACTGGCCCCCGTCCACAGTGATCACTTCACCTGTAACGTGGCGGGCCTTCTCACTGGCCAGGAAGCTCACCACGTAGGCCACCTCTTCCGGCTGTCCTAGCCTCCCGATCACGATCTCCTGCAAGGCCATCTCCTCCACTTTGTCGCGCGCAGGGTTCTGACGCAGCATTTCGGTCTCGATCAGACCAGGCCCCACAGCGTTCGCGTTGACGCCATACCTGCCCAGCTCCTTGGCCATGGCCTTGGTCAGGCCGATGATTCCAGCCTTGGAAGCCGAGTAGTTGGTCTGGCCGAACTTCCCACGCAGCCCATTGATGGAGGTGATGTTGACGATCTTCCCCGACTGCTGCTCCCTGAAGATGGGTGTCACTGCGCGAGCGAAGTTGAAGTAGCCCTTCAGGTTGACTGCGATCACGCGATCCCACTGTTCCTCAGTCATCTTCCAGATGACCCCATCCCAGTTCATACCAGCGTTGCACACCAAGATGTCCACACCGCCGAACTCCGCCACGACTTTGTCCACCATCTCTTGGGCAGCAGCAAAATCCGAGACATCGATCTGATACGCCATAGCCTTGCGGCCCATCTCTTCTATCTGACGGGCCACCTCCTTGGCCTCGTCCGGGTGACTGCGGTAGGTCAGTGCCACATTGGCGCCCTCTCTCGCCAAATCCAGCGAAATAGCGGTCCCAATACCCAGGCTACCACCCGTCACAATAGCATTCTTGTCTTCCACTAGACCCATCTGGTGCCACACTCCTTTCGCGTTAGTTCCTTATCTACTCTCGACCGTAGCCGAACGGTGCGTCCGCCTGCACCGTCTCGTCGCGAGGGGCAGCGTGGCAGCCTCACCGCGCCACGGTCGTCCGCCGCAGGTACGCCGTGCTAGGTCCGAGTCAGAAGAAACCCGCCACTCCGTGTTTACTACACTCTTCACCGCTCTCGCTGATCGCGGGCGGTCACCACTGAAGACTCCTCCCCGGCCAGCGGGAGCTTCCCCAACAGAACTGCTCCCCACGGACACCTGAGGGGCCTCACGCTGCCAGGCTCCCGGTCCACCGAAGCCTGCTGGCCCACCCGCGTACACAGGCGAAGAGACTGACCTTGAGACGTTGAGGAAATGCCCTGCGCGTGGGGTGGGTACTTGACAGTCGAGGTTACGATGCCAGCAGCTTGCACTCGGATAAGACGAGGGGGAATCAAAGAAGATGACCAACAACCCCAGACTGGACGCAGCGCCCTCATTACTCCCTCACGGTCCCTCCGAAGACCCCCGATCTGCCGCCAAAGGCAATCCTCGCGCTGGGCTAACCATTGGAGGACGACCGTATTATAGCCCGTGTCGGAAAGTATGTCAATCGCTGGACGGACCGGGGGCCAGGCGATGAAGCTTTGCCCAGACCGGACGTCTGCCTAGCTTGGCTGAACGCGCCCCTTCTGCGGCATCGCAGCCAAACGAGCGTACTGCACCAGCACAGAGCCTCCGCTATGAGGTACGAGCGCTCATTCTCAATCCGCGCACTAGCAGTATAATCAGAAGAAGCGCGATCCCGCCCACCAGGGCTTCTAGAGGTCCAAAGCCCGTGGGAGCCAACTCGCCCCCTCCCTCAGGCGTGGCAGTCGGCGTTGCTCCAGCCACAGGAGTCTCGCCCTCAGGCGCCGGCGAACCATCCTCTAGCACCCGAGTCGCCGTGGGTGCCTCCTGCTCAGCGGTCGATGTGGCCACCGCGGTAGAGGGACTGGTAGTCGCAGGTGCCACTGTGGAAACCGGGCTGGCTGTCACCTCAGCTACTACAGTAGGCGATGCTGCTGGGGCCAGGAACCTCGTGTACACGACCAGACCCGCTATGGCCACGAGGCCAACCATCAGCAAACCAACGAGGCCGACAACTACGATCATGAAAAGCCTGCTTTGTCCCCCACTGGGATTCGCCATCTTCTCCCTCCCTTCTAAGCGGACGAATAGCGCCCCATCGCCGCTGGGCGTGTCATCGCTGGACACACCCGATACTGCCCATCGGACGCACTCGAGCTACGAGAAGTCCTAGTGCATCGAAACAGACCCAGAGACTCCACTCAGCCAAACAACTCCACATTGGATTGGGCGACGAACACCTCTGCGCCGCTATCCAGCCGAATCTCGAAGCCTCGAACCTTGGCCTTGGTGCCCGTGGCTGCCTGTCTGGCCTCAGCAGGGAACGCTTTGACCGTGCCCGTCTCGCCCATGTGGGGACCACGTACGATCCTCACCTGCGAGCCTGCTTCCAAGAGGAATTCGGGACGGCCTTCGAGCTCTGCATCCCCACCAGCGTACGAGGCATAGACGACCAATTCGGGGCGCACTGCTCCGCCTCTCGCCTCCATCGTCCCTCGTATCGAGGCCTCCTGACCATCGTAGGCTTTCAGTAGTTCGAACACCGGGCCTGAGATGGCAAACCTGCCCATCCCCTCCGTGACAACGACCGGGAACGGCATAGCCTGCACAACGTCCACCAGTCCTGTGTCTACACTGCCCACGATCATACCCTGCACTTCCACATCCTGGGCACGACGCAGGATCTCCTCGTCCAGAGACGACCCCACGAGCACAGTATTGCGACAACTCATGTCCATCTTCTCTGGGTCCATAGCCTCGTCCGGATCGTCAACCATGACTCTCAAAACGCCAAAACCCTCTTTGGCAGAACCCCAGATCCCCTGAATGAGAGCACCTTTCACTTCGATGATGGCACCCAGGCCGGACATCACGTTGATCACGGTGCCCCTGTAGTGCGCAGCCAACTCGAGGACCTGGCGACCCGATTGGATCAGCACTCGCCCGTTCGATACCCCAGCCACCACGCCGGTCACAGGCGATCTGTAGCTCCGGCCAAAGAGGCGTGACGCACCACTCCCAGCGGCCAGCACATCCCCTTCCTCCACGCGAGCGCCAGCCGCTACCCGCATATAGGGCCCCAGGTCCGTGCTAGCCAGAGACAAGGCTCTCGCGACATTCAGTAGGTGCACTTCCGACGGAACCGAGGTACGACCGATAACGTCGGACGCATGCACCCGGTGACCCGTGCCCACGAGTACTTCCCCTCTGAGGGGCAACATGCGCTCGCGTCTCATCACCATGTTCGGCACCACACGAGTCACATAGGGGTGGTACGGCATCTACCGATCCTTCAGATCCCCAGTTCCCACATCCACTCCTGGATGGTCGTCCTGCGCTTGTTCTCCTCGATCGGCAGCGGGAGGGGCCGACCTCGAGCGTCCACGATGATGCCCAGCGCTCCTCCGGCGACCTCGGTGGTCGCCCCCCGACCCTTGCTCCCGAGACCCACGTCGAACTGCGAGCTCGGCCGCATCTCGACGACGGCGCGCTTGCCCGTCGCCAGAGGCACTACCTCCAGCGCCCCGAAGGGCACCTCCACTCTGATACTCTGACCATCATCATAGTCTATCTTGAGCTTGAGGGCCACGCCACCTTCTCTGCCAGTGCCCGCCAATGCTATGACCGTCCCCAGCCTGAGAAAACCGTCGCGCGCCAGCGCCTGGGCCGCTGCCAGAGGCTGCACGGCAGCCAGAGCACCCAGTTGGGGTAGGAGTGATGCCTGATCGAGCGCAAGCGAGCACACACCTGTAGGTTGCACCGCGTCCAGAAGGATCAACGCAGCCTGCCCTAGACTAGCCGCCCCGGAGAGAGCTCCACCCCTGCCCACGATCAGGTCTACGGGCGGCATCAGGCCCTCCTGAGGTCCAGATCCCCCTCCCAACCACCGGTTTCTAGCTCGGCGAAGGGTCAGGGAGATAGCTTCGCGCGCTACGGCCTGCTCGAGCTGGAGTTCCTCCTCCGTCTCGGGCACCGTCATCGGTCTCAGGGCTTTGTTCAGGATCTGATTCTGTGCCTCGTGAGCATCCATCTCGCACGGAAGCCACCTCATAAGCTGCTCCATTCCTGCCTGCTCCAAGACCTTGCCTGCCCCGTAGCCCACACCGAGTTCCGCGCTGACCGTGGATCCGTACTGCCCACCAATCACCCCGGCAACGTGAGTGGTCGCGCTCCCCAGATCGACCACCAATGCGTCCAGTTCGTAGAGACGAGCCAGATACCTCAGCGCCAACTCGAGACCCTCGGCCGTGGTCAGGATGGGTGCCGAGACCCAGGACTTGAGTTCTCCAAACCCTGGCACGCGGCCCATCTTGCTCTCTCGATACAGACCACGGACCTCTTCCTGCGCGCCTGCCAGGTCCTCGTCCGTCAGCGTTGGACGAACGTTGTTCACCACACGCAGATTGCAGCACTCCCCCAACACTCTGGCGATCTCGGTACGCGCTTCCTTGTTGCCCGCGAAGACGACGTGTACTCTACCTCCCTCCTCCGCACCCGAAAGGATCGCAGCGACGTCCCTCGCTGTCTCGGTGACCGGCGACACCGCGCCTCCGTCCACACCCCCACCAAACAGGATGGCGTCAGGGCGGCTCTGTAACGTGTCGCGCATCATGGCTTGCAGACTACTCGTCGCCCGTCCCTTGTTCGCTGCGTCATCTCTTGCCACCACGTTCTGGACGACGACGTAAGAACAATCAGTGGCCTTCAGGAGGCTCTCCACACTAAGACCGCGAATCAGTCCCGCCACCGCCACACGCAACGGAACAGCCGCATTGACCGTAGCCACGATACCATCCACGCCACTACCATCTTCCCTCTCGGGCACTATGGGTTGACCCTGGCCAGACAGCAGTATGCGACTGGTCCGCCTCTCGATCTGACGGATGGCCTCGCGCACGCCTATTGAGATCCTCGACCACGGTGCCTCGACCGTTGTCGCCGTCTCCCCAGTCGCCACCAGACGGAACTCGCCCGCCACCATATCGATCAGGGCTGCACGGGTCGTCGTGCTACCGCAGTCTATGATTAGATTGGACTCGAGATCATAGTCTCGTTCCATGCGTCGGATACCCTCACAGACTCCCTCGTAGCCTCACCGGCTGCAACACGTCCACGCGCTAACCCAGCAAGCCCAACCAATCGCCCAGCAGGAAGTACACACGCTCGATCAGCAATGAGACGTATGCCATGACTCTGTTGCCGAAGATAGCCCCGAAGGTTATCAGAATGACCCACCTGCCGACGGTTGAGGCAAACCTCACCAATCCGCTGCCGGGGCTCCCACGCACGCCCATGGTAAAGTAGAAATAGGCGAGAGTGCCGATCGTGCCCACGGCCA
>CAZOBP010000101.1:0-10485 GCA_964577995.1 uncultured Anaerolineales bacterium | reverse complement strand
CAACTTCTGCGATAGCTCCGGCAACCCGGTCGGCTCCAAGCTGTATCGCATCACCAAGGTGATCATGTCCCAGCCCCGAATCGAAGGCTACGTCTTCGTCTCGTGCGTATCCAGCCAACAGCTCGACAATACGGCGAGAGGCATCATCAAGGCTTTCCAGGAACTGTACCCGTCCACCGGTGGTCAGCCCAACATCCCCTGCGTGCTCGTCTTTCGCGGTGCGTGGGATGACGTGGCGATAGACCTGTTCAAGCGGCATGGGATCAGTGACGGACGGTGGATCAAAGTGCTGGGCAGGGACACGGCGGAGATCGAGGCTGCGAAGATCTTCGACGCGTTGTACAAAGAGTGGAAGAGCGAGACGGGAGGCTTCGCATGAGCACACTGGAGTTCGAGGTGCGATCCGGAGGGACCATCACCATAGACCTGGAGAAGTGCAGGTCGTGTGAGACGAAGGCCTGCGTGAAGATATGCAACACGATCGGGATGGGCCAGATTCTGGAATTGAAGGACGGTCTGCCGGCTCTGAAACCCACGCTCGAAGAGGTGAAGCGAGGGGCTTGCACTGAGGATCTAGCTTGCGAGCTGGATTGCCGGTTGTACGGCAACAAGGCCATCGTCATCACGCTGCCCCTTCCCCAGCTGGATGACTATCTGGCGGGTCTGTCGGAGAGACCTACCTACATGAGGGAGGCGTAATGGCTATTCTGATTGACGAGAACACCCAGGTCTTGGTGCAAGGCATAACCGGCAGGGAGGCGCAGATACGTGTGCGCCTGATGAAGGAATATGGCACGAATGTGGTGGCGGGCGTGACCCCGGGCCGCGGGGGCCAGACGGTAGAGGGGGTGCCCGTCTACAACACTGTGCAAGAGGCCAAGGAGCGTCACCCTGGGATCACAGTGACCTCGGTCTTTGTACCCGCTCGCGCCGCGAAGACGGCGGCCTTCGAATCTATCGACGCCGGCATCAATGTGATCACCCTCCACCCAGAAAGGGTGCCCCAGCAAGACATGCTGGAAGTGATCGCCTATGCCCGGCGGAGCGATGCGCGGGTCATTGGCCCCAACACGATTGGCCTGGTCAGCCCCGGCAAGAGCCTGGTGGGCATGATCGGGGGACGGGCCGACCTGGCGAAGGAGTTCTTCCAGCCAGGCCCCGTGGGTGTGATCTCCAGGAGCGGTGGCAACACCACCACCCTGGCCTACTACATGAACGTCGCGGGCCTGGGACAGACGACAGCCATCGGCATGGGCGGCGACGCCTTCGTGGGCACGACCCTCATCGAGCTCCTGACCGAGTTTGAGAAAGACGACGAGACGGAGATGGTAGCCTTCTTTGGCGAGATCGGCACCAGTGTGGAAGAGGACGCCGCAGAATTCATCAAGGCTGGCGGCTTCACCAAGCCCTTTGTGGGTTACGTCTCCGGCCGCTACGCTCGATCGGACGTGCGTTTCGGTCACGCAGGAGCCATAGTGTCGCGCGGCAAAGGTACCGCCCAGGGCAAGGTGGAAGCGCTGCGGGAAGCGGGGGCCCACATGGTGGACCACTTCGGCAACATCGGTCAGGTGGCAGTGGACGTCCTCGCCGAGTACCGGAATACTCGCGGGAAGTAGAAAGGTGGCTCGTTCGGGAATGACCAAGCACAGTTGGACTTCACGCTTGCCCTCCATGGTGGAGATGGTGGAGGTTGGCCCACGTGATGGGCTCCAGATCATCCAGGACTTCGTGCCGACGGAAAGTAAGATCGAACTGGTGAATTCTCTCTTTGCGGCCGGTGTACGCCGCATGGAGGTTACTTCCTTCGTGCATCCCAAGTTCGTTCCGCAGTTGAAGGACGCCGCAGAGGTGCTGGCTGGCATCGACCGGGACAACCGGGTGTGCATGGCCATGGTGCCTAACATGAAAGGAGCGGAACGGGCAGTCGAAGCACAGGTGGACATGCTCGATGTCATCGTGTCCGCCAGCGAGAGCCACAACCAGAGCAACGTGCGCCGGTCTATCGACGAATCGCTGGAGGGCTTTGTCCCCATCTTCGGACTAGCCAGGGACGCGCACATATCGGTGCGGGCAAGCCTCGCGACCTCGTTTGGCTGTCCGTTCGCGGGAGACGTACCCGTCACCCAGGTGCTCAAGGTATGCGAGCGCCTGCATGAGCTGGGCGTGATGGAGGTAGCGCTGTGTGACACCACCGGGATGGCGAACCCGGTTCAGGTGAGCAAGGTCGTGCGCGCTTGTCTCGATGAAATCCCAGAGATCCAGTGGGCCGCCCATTTCCACAACACCAGAGGTGCTGGTTCCGCCAACCTCCTGGCCGCCCTGATGGAAGGCGTCACCATCTTCGATGCTTCCATCGCCGGACTTGGCGGTTGTCCCTTCGCTCCCGGGGCCACAGGCAATGTGCCTACTGAGGACATGGTGCACATGCTGCACGAGATGGGAGTAGATACGGGGATAGACCTGCCCGCTCTGATCGGGACCGCTCAGTTTGCAGAGGAGATCATCGGAGAGGTCCTGCCGGGACAGGTGATGAAGGCAGGAAGGACCTGTGACCTACATGCGGTCCCGGCGCTCGACGACTAGTTTTGACTGAATTGCTTTCGTTCCAGGAAACGCCCCGCGCCGCGCTGGCCTAGGAAGTCGTTGTCCCGAACGATGATCCTACCCCGGGCGAGGACCAATTCTGGATAGCCACTGACCGTGATGCCCTCATAGGGGCTGTAGTCCACATTCATGTGCAGGTTCTCCACAGTCAGTGGTTTCTTCTTGTCCGGATCCCAGACCACGAGGTCAGCATCCGAGCCAACGGCGATGGTGCCCTTCTGAGGGTAGATCCCGAAGATCCTGGCCGGGTTGGTGGCCACGAGCTCCACGAACCTGTTCAAAGAGATGCGGCCCTTGTTCACGCCTTCATGATACAGGAGCGGTACTCTGGTCTCGATGCCAGGCATACCATTGGGGATCCTGGTGAAATCGTTCCTGCCCAGGTCCTTCTGTCCCACGAGGTTGAAGGGGCAATGGTCCGTTCCTATGGAGTCCACGTCACCTACCGTGATGCCCCTCCACAGTGCTTCCAGGTTCTCAGCCTCTCGCAAGGGAGGTGATATGACGTACTTGGCACCGTCGAAGCCTGGCTCATCATACCTGTCCACATCCAAGAGCAAGTACTGCGGGCATGTCTCCACCAGCACCGGCTGGCCGGCATCGCGCGCCCTTCTGGCCACTTCGAGCGCCCCCACACAGGTGAGATGCACGATGTGTAGCGGCGCCCCGGCGATGGAGGCCAGAGTCACCGCACGCTGCGTCGCCTCCGCTTCGAAGGGAGCCGGCCGGCTCCGCGGATGCCAACGAGGTTCGGTCTTGCCCTCCTCCAGCAGCCTGGCGGTCATGTAGTCCACCAGCCAGCCGTTCTCGCAGTGTACGTTGACCAGACCTCCGATGTCCTTGGCCCTCAAGAACACGCGGAGGAGTTCATCGTCCCTGAGCCGCTCCGGGTACGCTAGATAGCACTTGAAGCTGGAAACGCCCGCGCTGATCATCTCCTCCATCTCAGCCAGTACATCTTCTCTGGCATCGGTGATGGAGATGTGCAGGCCGTAGTCTATGGCCACTTTGCTGTCCGCTCGAGAGCGCCAGGTCTCGACGGCTTGGCGCAGCGTACCACCTTTCGTTTGCTCTGCGTAGTCTATGATGGTTGTCGTCCCGCCGAAGGCTGCCGCGACGGTCCCCGTATAGAAGTCATCGCACGAGACGGTGTCCATGAACTCCAGCTCCAGGTGGGTGTGGGGGTCAACAGCTCCGGGCAACACGTACTTGCCACTGACGTCCAGGATCTGGTGGCCTTGGAGATCTTGGCCCATCATGGCCACCCGGCCGCCTTGGATGCCCACGTCGGCCCGGTAGGAATCCTTGGCAGTTACGACGGTGCCGCCCTTGAGAACGATATCCATGGCCTCGTCTTCCCGTTCAGCTTTAATGTTCGCCTGTCCACCGCAGGCGCGGCTCGTGGGGACCTGTGGGTGAGTATAGCACACCACGGCTTTGGCGGCACGCCGAGCGTTCTTCTCGGTCCCCAGTGCGTACGAGCAGTAGGCGGCGGTCACCACGTCCGCCTGCCCACGAGAGGTGCAGCGGCGCAGTCGTCGGGAATGGCACCCCATGCGCTTGGAAGGCCCTGTTTCCCCACGTCCACTCGCCTCGAGGCCACAGACCTGTCGCTGCCGGTAGGGCGAACTCCAAGTTCGCCCTACGGTCCACCTGTCCGTTTGGCGTTGGCGACTCGCCTCAGAAGCAAGATTGTGCTAGTCTCTTCGAGAAGTGTGGCCCGGACGGTGGCCACCAGGGCAAAGCGGGCGCACCCACCGTTTGTCCGGTCACGCCAGAGAGTGTGGTTCTCCAGGGAGCCCTTGTCTTGCCGCGAGGTGATCATGGAAAGAGTGAGGAAGAGCGCTGGTCAGGCTGTGGTCGATGCGCTGCTGGCCGAGAAGGTGGACGTGGTCTTCGGTCTAGCCGGGTCCCACATCCACGCCATCTGCGACGCGCTGATAGATTCCGAAAGCATCAGATTCGTCGTCTGCAAGCATGAGAACAATGCCGCCTTGATGGCCGACATGTACGGCAGGCTGACCCAACGGCCGGGCGTCTGTCTCGTGACCGCTGGGCCAGGGGCCACGAATTCCATGACGGGGGTAGCGCAGGCGTTTGCGGCGGCGTCTCCCGTGGTCCACATCTCAGGGACAGTGCCCAGACGAGCCAGGAAGGGCTCGTTCCACGGCCTTGACCGCCCAGGCTTTCTGCATAAGGCTTTCGAACCGGTGACCAAGTGGTCGGTGCGCGTGGACGAGGCGGAAGACACTCCCAGGATCCTGGCTGAAGCCTTCTCCATCGCCAACTCTGGAAGACCAGGACCGGTGCACGTCGAGCTGCCCGAGGATCTGCTGCTAGAACCCCCGACGGACATATGGGACTATCAGCGCCTGCCGGTAGAGACCCCTGCGCTCGAAGGAGAGCTAGTGGAGCGGTTGGCAGAGATGCTGGTCTCCGCGGAGAGGCCGATGATCTGCGCCGGGGCAGGTGTGCGCGCCTCGGGTGCCGCCAGGGCAGACCTGTTGAGACTTGCAGAGTCGCTGGGGGCGGCTGTCACCTTCCCGCGCAACGCTTTCGACGTGTTCCCCTACACCCACCGCCTCTGCGTCGGGCCTCTCAACTCCTACCCTCCCAACCCTTTCCCTTTGCAGCTCATCGAGGAGTCCGATCTGTTCGTGGTGGTCGGCATGCGCGCCGGGACAGCGTCTGCTGAGATGCTGGATGCTCATGCGCCGGCCAGGTACGTCTATCTGACCCCCGAGGGTGAACCGGACCAGTCGGACCGGGCCATGCTCAACGCCTCTGTGGACTGTGGGATGATGTTGAGTGCTCTGGCGGACCGGGTGGCCCAGGACCACAAAGCGGCTAGCACCTGGGCAGAGACGCGGATCGCTGAGCTGAAGGGGCTCCTGCGGGCGGGCATGGACGAGATGCTGGAGAGCTATCGCGGCCACAGGCCCATACACTTCGGGCTCGCTCTCAAGGAGCTGGGGTCTTTGCTGGACGAGGATGCCTTGGTGGTGGGAGACATCGGCAACCACGGGGTGTGGACCTCCGGGTGGTTCGAGTTGCACGGCAAACAGACCCTGCTGGAGCCAGGACCGTGGGGGGCGATGGGTTTTGCCCTGCCAGGGGCCATCGCCGCCAAGCTGGCTAGCCCTGAGCGGCAGGTCGTAGGGATCACGGGAGACGGGGCCTTCTTGATGTCCTGTAGCGATTTCGGCACGGCGCTGGAGGCAGGTACCAATGTGGTCATCGTGGTGCTGGACGACCGGCGGTACGGAATGATACACGCCCTCCAGACCAAAGACTACGGGCGCACCATCGCCACGGAGTTGAGGACCCCGGACCTCGTGAAGTTCGCCGAGAGCTTCGGCGCCCTCGGGATCAGGGTGGAGGACGTTTCTGAACTGCGGGGCGCCCTGGGCCGGGCGCTGGAAGCCGATGTGCCGGTGCTCGTGGACGTGATCTGCGGGTACGACTTTCCCCACCCAACTCCGGTGGAGTGGTTGTCGGCACAGGGATCTTGACCCACATCTCCCCTGATGCCCCAGGCAGCCCCGCGACCAATGGAACCACAGCCCGATCCGATCGGATGAGCAAGCTCCAGACCAGAGATCAGCTCTCTGCGAGGATCCCCTCCAGCTTCTCCAAGGCCTGGTCTATGTCCTGGGCGGTATTGTATAGATGCGGTGCGAAGCGGACAGCACCGATCCGCGGTGAGACCACCACGCCTTCCTCGTTCAGACGCCTGGCGACTCGGGCCTGGTCTTGGCCAGGGAACCGCGCGGTCACGATCGACGACTGAAGATCGTCCGCCGCCGGGGTCACGAACTCAGCACCAACAGTGGACAAGCCCTCCACCAGTCGAGCAGCCAGCCCAAGGTTGTAGCGATAGATGTTCTCTATCCCGACCTCCAGCAGGTGCTGGGCCGCCGTGACCAGGCCGATGGCGCACCCGTAGGCCAGGGTGCCGAATTCGAAGCGACTGGCGTTCGGTGCCCACTCCAGGTGGTCCGCCTGGAAGTCAAAGACCTGGGACGTGCTTCGCCAGCCCACCAGACCGGGCTCTATGCTGTCGTGCAGAGCGCGTCGTACGAACATCAGCGCCGCCCCAAAAGGACCGCAGAGCCACTTGTATCCTGACGTGACCAGGATATCGATGTCATCGGCCACCACGTCTATGGGCACCGCGCCTGCGGACTGGGTGGCATCGACCACCAACAGCGCCCCGTGGCGGTGGGCGACGTCGGACAGCGCCTTCAGATCCAGGCGTTGACCAGTGGAGTATTGCACGTGGCTGAGACAGACCGCTGACGTTTGGTCGTCAACCAGACTGACCAGTTCGTCGAAGTCGATGACGTGGTTCTGGTCTTTCGTGAGCCGAACCTGGCAGCCGGTGGAGCGTGCCACCCGCAGCCAAGGGTAGACCACGCTGGGGAACTCGATGCGCGAGCTCACCACGTTGTTCCCCGGTCCGGGACTGAGCGCCCACGCTACCGAGCATAGCGACTCAGAGGCGTTGGAGGCGCCGGCGATCTCGTCGGGAAAAGCCCCCAGGAGACCAGCGCCCACCTCACGCAAAGAGTCGAATACTCTGCTCTCGGCTTCCTCGTCGAAATGCACCGTCCCACGAAGGGCCAGATCCTCCTGCCAATCGAGGGTGGCCCGGGCTGCCATCTTCGACATCGGGGCGACAGACGCTGCGTTGAGATAAGTATACTGCTGCGTCGCCGGGAATACGTCTGCTTCGACTAGTGTATCCATCTTGTGTCCTCCGTAGGTCGTGTGTTGGGGCCGACGTGCTCTCGGCCAGAGTGAAGGCCGGAGTCCCGCCCCGTGCATATGCCAGCCACTGCAAGAGGCGAGGAAAGAGCACCCCGCTTGGAACACCACGTGGATCCATCCGAAGTATCTCCCAGCCACAGGCGGATGTCAAGCCACGGTGTATGGAGAGGGTCATCCGGCTTGCAACGTGCGCCACAAGGTGCTACAATGAAGATGTCCTGGGCGGTTAGCTCAGCTGGCTAGAGCGCTACGTTGACATCGTAGAGGTCGTAGGTTCAAGTCCTATACCGCCCACTGAGAGAAGCCGGCACCCGGTGCCGGCCTTCAAAAAGCGAAAGGCGACGAACGGGACGAGTACCTGAGGAACTACCTCCAGGGAGGTGGGGGTCAGCGACTGGAAGCCCCCCCGGCATGCATCTCAGGGAAGACCACCCGGGAGCCTGGCCTCGGAAAGGGGCGCAAGATCGCCCTCGGTATGGGGTCACGGAGGCGTCCGTTAGCAGCCGGAACGAGGGCAACGGATAACCGTTGCTGGAAGTGGGTGGAACCGCGGGAAACCTCTCGCCCCAGATGGCGAGAGGTCGTTGTTTATCGGGCAAGGGATTGGTGATGAGAGGTCGATTGAGTCACAACGATGTGCTGGTACTGTGCGTGGTGCTGATTTGGGCAGCCAGCTTCAGCGTGGTCAAGTTCGGACTGCGGGAGATGGGGCCCTTGTCCTTTGCCTCCGTACGTTTCGCTGCTGCCGCCGTCTTCCTGCTGGTGTGGGTTTGTATCGCGGAGGGCAGGCCGACGATCAGGAGGGAGGATTGGCTGAGAGTGCTCCTGGTAGGCTTGACGGCCATAGGAGTCTATCAGGCGTTCTTCACGGTCGGATTGCGGTACACGACCGCGTCAAACTCCGCTCTGATGCTCGCCACCATCCCGGCCTGGACGGCGCTCTTCGCGGCTGGCTCAGGACAGGAGAGCGTCTCACGGCTCCAGATTGTGGGCATACTCTTCTCTTTCGTAGGGGTGGCGGTGACCATGCGAGGTACTAACGAGCAGTTTGCCATGACTTCGGAGACCCTGCTCGGGGACGCTCTGACCATCGTGGCGGCGGCCCTGTCTGGGGCTAGCACGGTGTTGTCCAAGCGGTTGCTGCTCAGGTACTCGTCTCTGCGTGTGATGAGTATGTCCATGCTCTGCGGCACCCTGTTCTTGGTGGCTATCTCTGCACCGCAGATCGCAGCCCAGGACTGGACGCACTTGTCTTCGAGTACGTGGCTGGCACTCGCCTTCTCTGCGGTGCCGGCCGGCGGGTTCGCCTACGTCATCTGGTTCAAGAGCATAGGAGAGATAGGGGCAAGCAGGACGGTGATCTACAACAACCTCATACCCCCAGTGGCCATACTGATCGCCGTCTCTGTGCTGGGGGAGACGTTCACCCCGTTGCAGGCCCTGGGCGCGGTGATCGTGATTGGCGGCGTGACGTTGACGCGCTTCGCCCACGCCCGGGCTGCCAGGGCGATTTAGATCTTTGTGGCCGGGGGGATGCGGAACAGCGCTGGCTGTTATGAAACCGAGTTGCCTGTCCTGATGGGGGGTCGCACCAAGATCAGGTAGAAGGAGAGGGAATCATGTCGGAAGAGCAACTGGAGAGACTGCGCCACTCTACCTCTCACGTGATGGCGGAAGCAGTTTTGCATCTGTTTCCAGACGCCAAGTTCGCCATTGGTCCATCCATCGAGGATGGATTCTATTACGACTTCGATCTTCCTCGCCCCTTGACGCCGGAAGATCTCGAAACCATCGAAGCCGGCATGAGGGAGATCGTCAAGGCGGGCTATCCCTTCGAGCGAAGGGAGATCTCACGCCAAGACGCGGAAGCGATGTTCGCCGATCAACCCTACAAGCTGGAGTTGATCGCAGACTTGCCCGAGGACGAGGTGATCTCCATCTATACACAAGGCGAGTTCACCGACCTGTGCAGGGGTCCGCACGTGGAGAACACCAGGCAGGTCGATCCAAAGGCGTTCAAGCTGCTGAAGGTGGCGGGGGCCTACTGGCGGGGTGACGAGAAGAGACCGATGTTGCAGCGTATCTACGGCACCGCCTGGCCGTCTCCAGCCGAGCTGGACGCCTATCTGGATAAGCTGGAGGAGCTGGAGAAACGCGACCACCGCCGCCTGGGCAAGGAGCTGGACCTGTACAGCATACACGAGGAGGCGGGAGCAGGCTTGGTGCACTGGCACCCCAAGGGCGGAATGATCCGCACGGTGATAGAGGATTTCTGGAGGCAGGAGCACTACAAGGCCGGCTACGACGTGGTCTACACGCCGCACATCGGCCGTGCCCAGTTGTGGGAGGACAGCGGCCACCTCGACCATTATCGCGAGTTGATGTACCCGCCGATGGATATCGAGGGCCAGGAGTACTACATCAAGCCTATGAACTGTCCTTTTCACATCATGATGTACAAGAGCAAGCTGCGGAGCTACCGCGAGTTGCCCTTGCGCTGGGCGGAGTTGGGGACGGTATATCGTTTCGAGCGCAGCGGGGTACTCCATGGGCTGATGCGAGTGCGTGGTTTCACCCAGGACGACGCTCACGTGTTCTGTGCCCCGGCCCAGATAGACGAGGAGATCAGCCGGGTCCTGAACTTCAGCCTCTTTATATGGCGCAACTTCGGGTTCGACGACTACGAGATCTACCTCTCCACCCGACCAGAGAGCTACGTGGGGGAGCCGGAGCGGTGGGAGCAGGCGGAGGAAGCACTGCGCCAGGCGTTGGAGAAGGAGGGCCTGCCCTACGAGGTTGACGAAGGCGCGGGGGCGTTCTACGGGCCCAAGATAGACATCAGCATCAGGGACGCTCTGGGACGATCGTGGCAGTGTACGACGATCCAGTTCGACTTCAACCTGGCCGAGCGCCTCGACTTGACGTTCATCGGGGAGGATGGCAAAGAGTCCCGTCCGTACATGGTGCACCGGGCACTGCTAGGCTCGATGGAACGGTTCCTGGGCATTCTCATCGAGCACTACGCTGGGGCGTTCCCGGTGTGGCTGGCACCGGTCCAGGTGATGCTCATCCCCATCACCGACCGCAACGTGGAATACGCTCGGCAGGTGG
>CAZOBP010000100.1:0-10614 GCA_964577995.1 uncultured Anaerolineales bacterium | reverse complement strand
TGATCCAGGGACCCGTGCACCATGTTGGCGTCCAAGTGGCAGGTACCGCCGGTGTTGATCTGGACCACCGGCACGCCGAGGGCTTCGATGGTGTCGGCGTCCACGCGGGAAGCCACATCGCCCTCGATGACCCCGATGCGCGCCCGATCGCGCAGAGCTTCTATGGTGTGCACGATGAGGCTGGTCTTGCCGGCGCCAGGCGAGGCCATGATGTTCACCGCCAGGATATCCTTCTCAGCCAGCAGGCGTGCGTTCTCCTCGGCCAGGCGGTCATTGGCGCTCAGTATGTTCTCGACGATGGGGATCTTCATGAGGTGGTTCTCCGTGGGAGTGGCTCTGCGCTACTCTACCTCGATGCTATCCACATAGAATTCTCGGCCGGCTAGGATGTCCACGCTCCACTCACCGCACTCTGGGCAGACCCACCGCCCCTGGGGAGGTGAGAAGTCCACGTCGCAGGAGTGGCAGCGAAAGCGAGCGGGGATCCTCTCGAAGTTCAGTGAGGCGCCTTGGGCGAGGGTATCTTTGCTGACGAAGTCAAAGTAGAACTGGACTGAGTCATCAACGATGCCCGACATCTCTCCTATCACCAGGTTGATGGCGGTGATCTTGTGGGCACCAGCTTCAGTTGCATGCTCCAAGGCAATAGAGAGCATTCCTTGGGTGACGGCGAGTTCGTGCATAACAGTCCAGGGGCATTATATCAGGGCAGCGCAGCGAGAGGCAACTGCCAGCGCGCCGAGTCACGTGCGTCGAAGGGGGCTGAGGTGCGTGTAGCCGCACGGCTACTGGTTCGCTGGAAGGGTGTAGGGGATGACTGGTGGGGGTAGGGGTGGTTCAGGAGCAAGACGTGCCGTGGGGCTACGAACTGGTTCGCTGGTCGCGAGTTGGAGGGAGGCGGTTGACACGGCAAGTCCTGTCTGCTATACTTAGCGCAAAGGGTGAGCGGTCCCTCTGGCACGGAGGGATGGCAGAGTGGACGATTGCGACGGTCTTGAAAACCGTAGTGGGGGCAACTCCACCGGGGGTTCGAATCCCTCTCCCTCCGCCTTCACTCGCTAGATGTCGTGGAGAGGTCGCATAGTCCGGTCTAGTGCGGGCGCCTGCTAAGCGTCTAAGGGGTGATAAGCTCCTTCGTGGGTTCAAATCCCACCCTCTCCGCCACGTGCGCCGGTAGCTCAATAGGACAGAGCAACTGACTACGAATCAGTAGGCTGGAGGTTCGAATCCTCTCCGGCGCACTTGTCTTTCTCGCCTGAGCTCTTGTCTATCTTGCGTGCGAGCCCCACTTGTTGTCACGAAGGGAGGAGTCGTGATCGAGTTCGCCACCGATGAATGGGCGAGGGCCTTGATGGAACAGATCAACCAGAGCGAGGCCTACGCAGAGGCTGCCAAGACCTGGGAGGGGGACTTCTTCTTCATCGTCGAGCCCGATGAGCACTACCCTGAGCCCGTGCACATCTACGTGGATCTCTGGCACGGCGAATGCAAGGAGGCCTTCGCCACGACCGATCCCAGCGTCAAGGATCCCGTCTTTCGCATGAGCGGCCCGTTGGGGAACTGGAGGCGTGTCATCGAGAAGAAGCTGGATCCCCTTCAAGGTCTCCTGACACGCCAGTTCAAGCTCGAAGGTGACATGGTGAAGATCATGCGGGCGGTGAAGGCGGCGCAGGAGCTGGTGAACTGTACATCCTTGGTGCCGACCGCGTTTCCGGAGTAAGTCTTCCGTAGATGTATGGCAAGGAGAAGGAGGACAGCAATGCCGCGCTACATGGTGGTACATTCGACAGGCGGGATCACAGACCAGGAAGAGGCCGTCGCTGCTGCGAGGAAGCTGGTGCATTCACTGCCCCCGGAGAGTAAGTGGCTGAACAGTTGGCTGGCGCTGGAGAAGGCCAAGATGTTCTGTGAGTGGGAGGCACCGGGCACAGACGCGCTCTTGGCGGTTATGGAGCCGGTGACGGGCATTCTGCCTGTCGAGGCTATCTACGAGGTCGCTCAAGTAGACCCCTCCTGGTACAAGGGCTGAGACCGCGCAGTCTTTCGTCCACAACCGCCTGCGGCTTGCCGGCCCTTGGGGATCACGGAGGGAAGCATGTGGTACTTCGACAGTCCAAAGATCGTCTTCGGAGAAGGGGCCCTAGCCCATCTACAAGAGATAGAGGGGCGAAGGGCCTTCATCGTTAGTGACCAGAACCTGGCGGACCTCGGCTTCGTCGAGGTTGTGCAGGACGGTCTCGCCAAGTCAAGCCTGGATAGCGAGTGCTTCCTGGAAGTGGAGCCGGATCCGTCTCTGGACACGGTGAAACGAGGGGCTCAGGCCATGGCTGAGTACGCACCCGACTGGGTGGTCGGCCTGGGCGGCGGTTCCTGCATGGATGCGGCCAAGGCCATGTGGGTGCTCTACGAGCGTCCCGACGTACAGCCCGAGGCCATCAACCCGGTGGAACCCTTGGGCCTACGGCAGAAGGCGCGGTTGATCGCCATCCCCACCACCGCTGGGACGGGTGCCGAAGCCACCTGGATGATCGTCCTCACGGACACGGAGGATGATCGCAAGCTGGGCCTCGGATCGCGGGAGAATCTGCCCGACGTGGCCATCGTAGACCCCAGCCTGACGAGGGGGATGCCGCCTCGGCTCACCGCGGACACTGGGCTGGATGCCTTGACCCACGCCATAGAGGGCTACGCCTCCGCCTGGGGCAACGACTTCAGCGATGGGTTGTGCCTGAAGGCAGCGGACCTGGTCTTTCGCTATCTCCCCCAGGCCTACGAGGACGGCAGCGACGACGAGGCGCGGGAGAAGATGGCTAACGCTGCTACACTGGCTGGCATAGGCTTCGGCAACTCCATGGCCGGGCTGGCACACAGTATGGGCCACGCCCTCGGTGGGGTGTTCCATACACCCCACGGGAGAGCCGTAGGCCTTTTTCTACCGTATACCATCGAATACGCGGCTCGGGAGAATCCCCAGCGCTATGGTGAGATGGCGCGATATCTTGGTCTTTCGGCCGGCTCAGAGGAGCGAGGAGCGGCGAGTCTGGTCCAGGCCGTGAGGGATCTGCTCGAGCGGCTGGAGCAACCCACCACTCTGGCGCAGGTGGGCATAGAGCGCGACGTTCTGGCGGAGCGCACGGACAAGCTGGTGGACAACGCGGGCAACGAGGCGACGACTGTGGTGCACCCTCGGATCGCTTCGCACGAGGAGTTGGAACGCCTCTTCCTCTGTGCCTACGAGGGTCGAGCTGTGGAATTCTAGCGAAGGCAGAAGAGGAGAGCTGTGGACGGCTACCTGGGGAAGATACTCAACGTGAACCTGACCACCGGTGAGATCGCCGAAGAGGAGCTCGAGGCGAGCTATGCGAGGGGGTTCGTCGGAGGTAGCGGGTTGGCCGCTCGATACATCTATGACCTGACAGATTCTGGCACCGATCCCCTGGGGCCAGAGAACCCTCTGGTCTTCATGACAGGCCCGCTGGTCGGCACGCGGGCTCCTTCATGTGGCCGGTACGTGATCTGCGCTCGCTCTCCACAGACCGGTCTGTGGGGCGAGAGTAACATCGGGGGCTTCGTCGGCCCCCATTTGCGCTTCGCCGGGTACGACGGCATTCTCTTCAGTGGGCAGGCCTCAAAGCCGGTTTGCCTCGTCGTCCAGGATGGAGAGGCTGAGTTGAGGGACGCGTCGTTTCTCTGGGGTTTGGGTGCCTACCAGACCCAGGAGGCCATCAAGGAGGAACTGGGCGCCGGGTCACTTCGGGTGGCCTGCATTGGCCCAGCGGGCGAGAACCTGGTCAAGTACGCGGGCATCATCGCCGACCGCGGGAGGGCCGCCGGGCGCTCTGGGATGGGAGCGGTGATGGGCTCCAAGCGGCTCAAGGCCGTGGTGTGTCACGGGACTGGCTCGATTCCGCTAGCCGATGGGGAGGCCTTCGACGCGATAGCTCGCGAGATACTCGCGCTAGTCAAAGAAGATGTGAGCACGCAGGTGCTCCACCAGACGGGAACGGCGGGATCGGCGAACTTATGCTCGATGCTGGGCGACATGCCCAACCGGTACTTCACGCAGGGCAGTCTGGAGACAGTGGACCAGATCAGCGGCAGCACGATGGCCGAGACCATCCTGGTGGGCACCAGCGGCTGCTACGGCTGCGTGGTGCAGTGTGGTCGGGAGGTGGAGATAGCTGAGGGTCGCTACCGGATGGGACGGGCCGACGGCCCTGAGTATGAGACGGTGGGCGCGCTGGGCTCGCTCCTGCTCATAGAGGACCTCGAGGCCATCAGCTACATGAACCATCTGTGCAACTCCCATGGTCTGGACACGATCAGCATGGGTGTGACGCTAGGACTGGCCCATCTGCTCTATGAACAAGGCGTCATCTCAGGCAAGGAGACAGGGGGTATCGCGCTGCGGTGGGGCGACCCCGAGCCGGTGATCCGGATGATCGAGATGACAGCACGAAGAGAGGGCTTCGGGGATCTGCTGGCGGAGGGGAGCCTGGCTCTGGCTCGCCGCTACGACGTGGAGGAACTGGCTGGTCAGGTGAACGGACTGGAGGTGGCCATGCACGATCCGCGGGCCAGCGCCGGCGTTGCTCTGTCCTATCTCACCTCCCCGCGAGGCGCCTGCCACAACAAGAGCGACGCCTACTGGCTGGACATGGGACGCACCATGGAAGATATCGGTGTCGGCTTCATGGATCGCTTCGAGGAGGAAGGGAAGGCCGCCTTGATGGTCCAACACCAGGATTGGAGGAGCGCCGGGGATGCCCTGATAAGCTGCCTGCTGGTCAATCTGCCCAGCGATGGGCTGGTCAGCATGTTAGGTGCTGCCACAGGCTGGGACGTCACGCTGTCGGATCTCCTGCGGGCAGGCGAGCGCACCATCAATCTGAAGAGGACGCTGAACTTGCGGTGGGGCTTGAACCCCAGGCACGAGAAGCTACCGGATCTGCTGTTGAGACCTCTGGAGGAGGGGGGCACCGCTGGCTACGTACCCGACGTGGACAGATTGCTCTCCGACTACTATGGAGCGCGCCAGTGGGACAGGGCTACTGGCAAGCCAAGCAAAGAGAAGCTGCTGGCGCTGGGACTCGAAGAGATGGCGGCAGACCTCTACTAGCGGCGGGCGGGCTTGCCGGGCCAGGCGAGGACGGTCACCACAGTTCGATCTTCTGCAACCGCGGGTTCTCGGTGATGCCTGGGATGCGGCCCCGCTTGGCCACGGGTTCTCCCTCGATGGCTTTGATGTCGGCGGTGAAGTCTATGGGCGGAGCCGAGCTGACTGCGCTGCCCACGCCAAAGGCATCCACCTGGGCCCCTTTGTCCACAAAGAGCCTGATCCGCTGGACATCGATGCCACCGCTGACCACGATCTTCACCTGCTCGTGCCCAGCCTGATCGAGGCGAGCTCTGACCTCTTTCACCAGATCTGGCGTGACGCGCCCTCGTTCTCCTGGCGTGTCGAGCCTTACCCCCCATAGCTTATCGCCCAGAGCCTCGGCCACGCGCAAGCTCTCCTCTGCCTCGTCCTTGAAGGTGTCCACCAGTGCGATGCGGTTCACCTCCGGAGCTATGTGCCGGTCGAAGGCTTTGGTGGCCTCCACCGTGTCGCCGAAGATCAGGATCACGGCATGGGGGATGGTCCCCGTGGGTGACACGCTGCTCAGACGAGCACCCGCTGGCGTAGCGCAGCCCACGAAGCCACCTACCATGGCGGCGTATTCCAGCCGGGCAGCCACTCGAGGATGCACGTGACGGGCACCGAAGCTGATGATGGGGATGCCTTGGGCCGCCTCCACGCATCGCAGGGCGGCGGTGGACCACCCACTCTGGTGAGCCAGCGTGCCCAGATAGGCGGTCTCATAGAGGCCGAAGGATCCGTAGGGAGCGGTGATGCGCAGCACCACCTCCTTGGCGCCCATCGTCTGCCCTTCGTCGAGGGCAGAGACCTCAGCTTCCGAGGGGAGAACTTGCTTAAGAAGCGCCAATACCTCTCTCATGCCGCACAGAAGGCCCTCTCCGTTGCTGAAGACCTCCATGGTGACGGTGGGGTTCAGATCTTCATGGCGCAGGATGGCCTGAGCACGAACCAAGTATATGTCAGCGGTGTCGCCGGAGAGGACTTCGTCCTCAGGATCGAAGATGGTGGTCATTTGCAGGTCTCCAAAGTCACTATGAGGAGCTTCCTTCGCCGAGAGACACCAACTCCACCCCCAGGATCTGGTCCATGTGTTTCAGGGCGAAGCGGGCCATGTCTTGGTCAATGACGGCCACGCAGTCAGTGTACACCTGGACCCTATAGTCGCGGTTGCGGGCGTCGGTCACGGTGTGTAGCACACAGATGTCCGTACAACAACCGCAGACGAGGATTGTGTCGGGTTGCAGCTCCTCCAGACGCTCAGCCAGATCGGTACCGTAGAAGGCGCTGTACCTGGTCTTGGGCACCTTTTCCCCGGGATAGGAAGCCAGCTCAGGGATGATCTCTGCCTCCTCGGTACCTTTCACACAATGGGGGGGCCACATCTCGAACTCTAGATCGTCCGGCGCGTGGGTGTCGGCGGTGAAGATGATCGCGGAGCCGCGAGCGATTTCGCGGTCGAGCAGCCTCTGGACGTTGGGGATGATCTTGCGCGCGGGCTCCCCACAGAAAAGAGGGTTTCCCTCCTCCAGGAAACCCCGTTGCATGTCGATGACCAGTACGACGTCGTCCATGTGCGCCACCTCCCGTACTTCTATTATACCTGGTTTACCATCGCTGGTCAACGGTGAGTGCGGCCCAGGTTGCGAGGCGCGAGCCGTAGAGGGTCCGTGGGCCATTGTTGGCCAGCGGGTTGCGCTGGGCCCGCTGCAACTGCAGTGAGCGCCGCTTGGAGACGAGTCTGGGGCTTGGTCCGCAGCGGAGCGATGTCCTAGGCATCACGATTCGGGGCGCTGCTGCGACCGCGGGATGGCGTTCTTGGCGCTTCGACGCTAGTCGAGGCCGGCTTCCTGGCGTAGCAGGTCGGCCTTGTCGGTGCGCTCCCACGGTGCGTCGATGTCATCGCGTCCGAAGTGGCCGTAGGCTGCGGTAGCCTTGTAGATGGGTCTGCGCAGGTCCAGGTCGCGGATGATAGCCGCCGGACGCAGGTCGAAGTGAGCATTGATGAGGTCGACGATACGGTCGTCGGGTATCTTCGCGGTGCCGAAGGTTTCCACCATCAACGACAGAGGTCGAGCCACACCGATGGCGTAGCTCAGTTGCAGCTCCAGCCGGTCGGCGATGCCGGCTGCTACCAGGTTCTTGGCGACGTAGCGCGCCATGTAGGATGCGGAACGATCTACCTTGGTGGGGTCCTTGCCGGAGAAGCAGCCGCCGCCGTGACGTGCCACACCGCCGTAGGTGTCCACGATGATCTTACGCCCGGTGACTCCCGCGTCTCCCTGGGGTCCACCGGTGACGAATCTGCCGGTGGCATTCACGTAGACCTTGGTGTTGCTGTCAATCATCCCAGGGGGCACCATGGGTTTGATGACATGTTCGAGAAGGTCTGCCTCTATCTGCGGCTGCTCCACGGTGGGGGCATGCTGCGCAGCGAGAACGATGGCCTCGAGCCTCTTGGGGACTCCGTATTCATACTGTACAGTAACCTGGCTCTTGCCATCGGGCCTCAGGTAGGACAGAGTCTTCTTCTTGCGCAATTCGGCCAGGCGACGACACAGCTTGTGGGCCAGCATGATGGGCAGAGGCATCAGTTCGGGCGTCTCGGTGCAAGCGAAGCCGATCATCATGCCCTGATCACCAGCACCGATGGCCTCGATCTCCTGGTCATTCATCTCTCCGCGCTTGGCCTCCAGCGCTCTGTTCACACCCAGGGCGATGTCGGGACTCTGCTCCTTGATGGAGAGGATGACCCCGCACGTATCGCCGTCGAAGCCAAACTTGGCGCGGGTATAGCCGATTTCGCGGATGGCCTCTCGGGCCACGTCGGCGATCTCGACGTAGGTGGAGGTGGTGATCTCGCCCATGACGATCATCAGGCCGGTGGTGGTGGCGCATTCACAGGCCACTCTGGCGTCAGGGTCCTCGGCGATGATGGCATCGAGGACGGCGTCGCTCACCTGGTCGCAGATCTTGTCGGGATGACCCTCGGTGACAGATTCCGAGGTGAAGTACGTCTGTGGGGAACTCATGAAACTGTTACCACTCATCGAAAACGAATCTCCTTTGCTCAAGTTTGCCTCCTGCCAGCCTGCGCGATGGCTGGTTCATCCAAGTAGCTTAATGTAGTCCAAACAGCGCCTTATGGCAAGGGCGTGGAAAGGGGTGCCATCCTCTGAAGCGCGGGAATGGCCACACGAAGGCTCTGACTCGCCGAGCAGGTGCACTCGGAGCCTGTATGCCTGAGTGCGGCGTGGATGGGGCGGGTGCATCATCGGCGCTGGCGGTACAGCGAGTTGTCTACGACGCCGATCATCGCATCGAGGTCCAGAGTACCTCCCAGAAATTCGTTGATCCGCCGAGCGTGCGGGTCTGGGTCAGCCAGCAGGTCATTGTAGCTCACATAGAGGGCATCAACGTTGGGCTGGCTTGCGATCCAGGCCTCGACCTGGTCCAGGTGGCGTCTGAACATCGCAGCCATGTCTTCGTCTCTGACCGCATCGGTGGGTTCTCCTCTCCTGATCAGCATTTGCCGCTGTGAGGCGAGGATCTCCTCCATCTCGCGACGCATGAAGATGACCTTGTAGGCGTAGGTCGAAGGAAGACGTCGCAGCAGCTCGCCGATCATCTTGACCGCCTTGCCTTTCGCATCTTCGAGCCAGTCCTGGTCGTGTTCGATCTGTTTGACCCTCTCAAACTCATAGTATCCCTTGGGATTGTCCTCGTCGGGAGTTCGAATGCCGTCGACCAGGAGTTCCGTCCCCCCGGCCAGGAGCATGCCCATCATCAGAGACGTGCCCGACCGCGGCAGTCCTGATACGATGGTGATCGTGTCTTGGTCCATGCTGTGTACTCCTTATGTCGTAGTCCTCGAGAAGCCAATCTGAGCCTCGGCGAGCGCACCGTTGTGGTTGGCACCTGACCTATGCAGGTGCTCGTTTTCGAGAGGTTGCTTGCCGTACCGACGCACAGATTGACGAGCAAGGGCAGCGTCGTCGAGATCCATTCGTGTCTGCATGTGGCCCGATCTCCCACACGGAGAGCCCTCTCAGTAGGAGTGATTGTCTCCGAAACGAAGCCGGTTGGCAACCGTGGTCGGCTGCGGGGACATGGGGTGTATGTCCCGGCGCAGCGCGTGGGCCTTGGGAGTGGGGAAGTAGCATGTGTAGGAACATGGGCCACTCGACCCCTCCTTGGGGCTCTCGCCAGCGCACCGCAAGCCTCCACCGGGACCTACAGCTTCCGTCTTTGCCCCACCAGGGCGCCGAGCGCTGACTGACCGATGGACGGCGCTCAGAAGAGTGGGGGCAAGTACCTTCCCGTGCGGGCACAATAGGCTGCGTACTCCGGGCCATGGGCCTCTCGCAAGTGATCTTCCTCGGTTCGCACTTTCCATTCGTAGCTGATAACGTTGAGAACTAGACTGAGCAGGGCCAGACAGCTTGGCGCCACAAACAACACGCCCAGGGCCACTAGGTCTACCGACAGTGCCATGGGGTTTCGGATGATGCCGTATACTCCGTCGGTGACGAGGGGTTGTTTGGTTCTGGGGAGCGCCACCCGGAAAGAGCCTCCGATCGAGACCTCGGCCCAGATCAGGAGCACCGTGGCCAGTATCAGGGCCGCAGCGCCGAGTAAACGGATGATTGGGTGGCTCAGTAGTGCGATGTGCCCGAAGACAGTGAGGGTCTGCGCGTCGAGGATATAGGCGCCAGCCGTGAGAAGCAACACCGCGCTGGCTAGAAGGCTCAGCAGCGCGCCAACTGGGTGCCCGGTCGCGTCGCCCAGAGGGCTCTCACCACCAGCGCGCCTCACCGCTGCCACGGCGGCTACGAAGCTTCCGAAGTACACCGCGAGCGCTGTAGCCATGATAGCCTGCGTCCAGTGCATTGTTACATACTCCTTTTGAAGTTCAGGGTGTAGGTCCACCAGTTGCCGTGTCGCTCCACAAGCTGAAAGCCCGCCTCGCTTGCCCAGCGGACGGTGGTCCGCCGTAGTGGATAGTCTGGGTCGAGGAACTCCTCGGTGACGGACAGTATACCATGGGGCTTCAACACCCGGTGCAGCTCTGATAACGCCAACTGCTTGTCTGGTATCTCGGGCAACACCGTAACCATGAAGGCCCGGTCCACACTCTTGTCGTGGAGAGGCAGTTGTCCCGCGGCGGCGACATATGCTCCCACGTTGTGCAACCCGGCTCCGCGGACCCTGCTCTTTAGCGCGGAGATCATCTTGGGCTGGATGTCGATCGCCACGACGCTTCCTCGCGGCCGGGTGCGGCGAGCAGCCTCGATAGTGAATGTGCCGGGACCCGGTCCCAGTTCCAGTACTCGTTCGCCCGACCTGACTCCCACGCGCTCCACGACGTGGCGTAAGTACCAGCGGCGCACAGGGTTGTCCACCAGGCAGGAGAACGACGCAGGACAAGGCGGGGAGTAGCCGAGCTTTGCTCCCATCCAGGACAGCAGCCTCAGAAT
>CAZOBP010000099.1:0-10722 GCA_964577995.1 uncultured Anaerolineales bacterium | reverse complement strand
GCTCGCTGCGCCGAACAGCGATAGGCCGGCCGTTCCTCATCTAGCGGAGTGGTGGCAGCCCCTCCGTGCGGTGGTATAGAGATTCGCTCTGGCCCGGTGCCAGGGCCGCCCATACGCTCAGCTCAAGCGGTCCGGCGTAACTCCGCGCTGGGTTGCGGGTTGTACCCATCAAATGCGCGTCCAGCAGTGGTTCTGTGGATGTGGTCCTGTCTGCTGCGCGGGGCACGAGGAGAGATTGATGGGCAACGGAGTTCAGGCGGGTGAGGCGGTTGCCGGGGTGCGGACAGCGGGGATCGCCCAGAGGATGGATACCAGATTGCGTCAGCTTGACCTGCTCGGCCGCAGTCCCGTGGTCAGGAAGCTGGTGGACCTGGGCACAAGGGACGTGAAGGTAGAGCCCATCCCTTCGTGCCTGGGTGAGGGCACCAGGGCGGTGCTGGTCAGCAACTACCCGGCGGTGTATCAGGCCCTGCGCAGCCTGATCAAGGTGGGCTGCCGGTTCCCGGGACCGGGTTACCGTCTCAAGGGCATCGGGCGGCCGGAGGTCATCGCCCAGGCCAACACACTCCTCAAGGCCCTGGGCGTGGACAGCCTCATCTATCCCGTCCACAAGGACGAGGCCGGGGCCTACAGACTGCACAGGGCCATCGTCAAAGAGATCCTGGCCTATCTGGACCAGCCGGGGAGTATCCTCTGGCTCTCCATAACGGGCAGGACTGCGGGCAATGGTCTGCTGGAGGGCGACTTGAGAACCGGCGCCGCCGTCTTCTCGACGACGAAGGGGCTCCCGTTGGTGCCCATGGGTCTCGTCACCAAGGAGGAGAAAGGCAAACCACGGGTGGTGGAGGTGCGGTTCGGCCAACCCATAGACCCACCCCGCATAGAAGCGGTGGGTGACTTCGAGAGAGCCGATCTGTTGATCGATTTCACCCGCTTGGCGCTCTGCCACGTGGCGCGGCTCCTTCCCTCGGGGCAGCGAGGTGATTTCGAGCAGGCCGAGGAGAAGCTGGAGGAGATCGAGGCCAGACTCGCAGCACGCCAGCGCTAGAATCGCCTGGGTCGCCGCCCTTTGCTAGAGGCCGGGGCCACCGTAACGCCAGGCGTAACTCATCACGGTGAAGAAACAGGGCCGTCGCTTCAGCGACGGCCCTTTCACATGCGTAGATACAGACGATTCTGCTAGTCTCTGCTTCTCCAGCGCAGTGACGCATATCCGGCCAGTCCCAGAAGCCCACTACCTAGCAGCATGATCGTCCCCGGCTCAGGCACGAACTCTTCTTCTGCCTCACTCACGCCGATAGTGATCGTGGCCGCCAGCTCACATGGTCCGTCCGCCGTCACCGTGGCGGTACCGGCAGAATCGGGCACCAGTGTCACGGAAAGGACATTCCCGCTGCCAATGAATTCGTGGACGGTGGCGCCCGTCTCGTCCGAGTCGGTCAAGGTGCCATTGTCTGTGTGCAGGGTGAAGGTCGGGCTTCCATTGAGGTCCCCTGGCCCCTGGGGCAGGAACACGGTGCTGGCGCTGTCGGAGAACTGGAAGCTGATCTGGACGGGTTGACCAGCGACCCCGGAGCCCGGCGTGGCGTCGGCGGTATAGGTGCTGATCCAGGGGGTGAAGTCGACCGGCGTGATGACTCCTCCTCCGATCGTGTCACAGCCAGGACTCCCCGGACCACCGGAGCAACCCCACCAGTTGCCCTCGGCGTCTGCGCTTCCGAATGGCGGTGCCGAGAGGCCGTAGATGCTATTGCCGCAGATGATGTTGCCGTTCACCGGCAGGGTGCCCCCGGCCACACCCACTGGGCTGTAGGCGCTGACCCCGTGGACGCCATTGCCCCGGGTGATGCAACCCGTGACGTGCTCGGTGCCGGTGGCTCCCACCGTGATGCCAGTCCCGAGGTTGTTGTCTGCGGTGCAGTTGGCGACGATCACCTTGCCATTGGTCGGGCCGACGAGAATGCCATGTCCTTGCGCCTGGCCTTTGTTGTTATTGGCGGTGCAGTTGCGGACCGTGACGTCTCCGAGGGTGGTCGCGGTGATGCCGGTGCCGCCAGTACCGTTGGCAGTCGTATTCCTGATCACCACGTCACCACTGCCCAGGATGCTGATGCCGTGGAAGCCCGTCGAATCGGTGCTGCAGCCCTCGATGGTTATGTCTCCGCTGGGGGACGATCCCAAGTAGAGACCTATGCCGGAAACTCCATTGGCGGTCACGTTCCGGATCACCACGTCGCCATTGGCCTGGACGTTGACGCCGTGCAGGCCCGTCGAAGTGACCACGAAGCCATCTATGGTTACGTCTCCGGGGTGCATGCCGGCGCTGTTGAAGGCCGAGGCGGCGCCACCGTTCACCGTGGCCGTCCCGGGCGTGGCATTGCCGCTGCTGTCGACGGCGATGATACTGATGTTGCCCTGTGTCGCCATCGTGTTCAGAACGACGCCTCCGTAGGTCCCCGGGTAGACGTGGATAACGTCGTTGGGAACGGCGACGTTGATCGCCGCCTGGATGGTGGTGAAGTAACCGGGTCCTCCACTTGGCCTGACGCGCAGAGTCGCTGCTGATACCGGCGTGGGCATAGAAAGCGCGGCAACTAAGGTTAGCGTGAGGACGATAAGAAGTGGTAGCGACCTACTGGAGCCGAGCCTTGCCTTGGACATTCTTCCTCCTCGTTACCTTCTCTCCTCAGAGAGGCGCCTGGATGCCACGTTTTCCAGCTTCATCGTGACACCATCGGCCTGGGCATGCATCGAAAACCGGGACGCATGCTCCTTGTCGGTCTCCTTCTCGGGCCGACTGCAACCTTGTCCACAGTATACCGCGTTTCCCTGTCCCTGTCAAGGGTCTTGACTCCGTGCGCCTGGGGACTGTGGCCGCTTGTTCGTGGCGGTGAAGACGCTGCCTTACTCTGGTCGAGCGCCTCAACGATCTCGACAATCATTGGCCCTGCGATGACTGAGTTCCTGCGTGACGGCCCTCTTGCCCTGTGGTCTTTGTTCGCGTCCAACACAGGCTGGTGCACCTGGTAGTCCTCGGCGCGCGAGCGCGGGTGTTCTTCCGCATCGCTCTACACATGCGCCTCCCGCTTCGCGAGGTGATTTCGAGTAGGCTGAGGAGAAGCTGGAGGAGATCGAGGGCAGACTCTCAGTATGGCAGGGCTAGAATCGCCTGTGTCGCTGCGCTCTGGTACAGGCCGTTGCCATCGAAACGCCAGGTCTCATTTATCACGGGGGACAAACAGGGCCTGCCCTGAGCACAGTCAAAGGGTGGCCTGCCGGGCCAGGCCCAGAAGGCCGCTGCCCGGTAGCATCATCGTCCCCAGCCCTGAAACGAACTCCTCTCCCAGCGCCTCACACTCCTCTGCTCACGTCGGGTGAGTGTGGTATAATAGGGGTTGTTTGTTTGCGGTCAATGGTGTGAAAAGGGTGCACTGAGGGGCGACGAGTAATGAGCGGTGCAAGGTGCACGGTTGGCTGTGCGATCCGCACGAGTGGTCTCGCGGGAGAGAGCGAATGCTGACAGGGATTCATCTTCTGCTTACCTACGCCTGCAACTTCGAGTGTGACCACTGCTTCCTTTACTGCGGCCCCCAGGCTGAGGGCACGTTCACCCTCGGACAGTTGAAAGCCGTCCTCGACGACGTGGAGAGGATTGGCTCGGTGGAGACCGTCTACTTCGAGGGTGGTGAGCCCTTTCTCTACTACCCCCTCATGCTGGAAGCCATCAGAATGGCCAGAGAGCGGGGATTCCAGGCTGGAATAGTCACCAACTGCTACTGGGCCACGACGGAGGAGGATGCACAACTCTGGCTGGAGCCTCTCGCTTCCCTGGGAATCGCGGACCTCAGCGTCAGCGACGACGAGTTTCACCACGGCTCTGAAGCAGACAACCCCGCGAAGCGCGCTGTGCGAGCCGCGAGGCGGCTGGGTATCCCCACCGATGCCATCTCTATCGACCAGCCGACAGTGGAGGTGGGTATAGACAAGGAACAGGAAAGGGGCCGGCCTGTGATCGGAGGTGGTGCGATGTTCCGAGGCAGGGCGGCGGACAAGCTGGTCGAGGGACTGCCCACCAGGCCGTGGAGAGAGCTGACCGAGTGCCCGTACGAGGATCTCCGTGACCCCGGAAGGGTTCATCTGGACGCTTATGGGCACGTGTTCTTGTGCCAGGGGCTGAGTATGGGCAACATGTGGCGGAGTCCGCTGCCCGAGCTCCTAGAGGAGTATGATGCCGAGTCGCATCCTATCTGCGGGCCCCTGCTGGAGGGCGGACCCGCCCTCCTGACCGACCGATACGGTGTCGAACCCGAGGAAGGGTACGTGGATGAGTGTCACTTGTGCTATTCGACCCGCTCGGCGCTGCTGGACAGATTTCCCCAGTACCTGGCCCCAAGACAGGTCTACGGGCTGGAGTAGAGAAGCCATTGCAGATGCCTATTGCCGTTTTCTATCTATTGGAGAACCAGGCGGTCGGATGAGGTGCGTGGTCGGCTAGGGAGGGAAGAGCGATGTCCGACGAGGAGAGGAGACCCTATTTCGTGGACCTCAGCCAGGCGCCGAAGATGGTGCAGATGCCCGGGCTGGAGACGACTATTCTGACCGGTCTGCACGGCGAGCAGATGATGATGGTCCTGAACGCCACGCTGCCCGGTCACGAGGTGGCAACCCATTCCCATCCGCACGAGCAGATCGGTATGGTGTACAGCGGCAAGGCCAGGCTGAGCATAGGGGGCGAGGAGCGCTTGGTGGAGGAGGGCGATTTCTACTGTATCCCATCTGGTGTGCCCCACAGCGACGTCTGTGTCGGCGACGAGCCCTTTGTGATGCTCGACGTGTTCTATCCCACGCGGGAGGACTTCCTGGCCAAGCTGGCCAATAGTGAGTGATCGCAGAGGACTGTCCGCAGTGCTGCCAGCCAGCCACAGCGAGATGATCTGTGCAGATCCAGCCACGAGGGCGTTAGGGTATATGATCGATGAGTGATATGAACGAGTATGACTTGGAGGGCCAAGGACGACCGGTATATCGAGATCCCAACCTGTACGTGATCTTCGGTGTCAGCCTGATGGGGGTCTTGGGGGTCTCGAGCGTGACGCCGGCATTCCCGGCGATAGTGAAAGCGCTGGGTATCTCTCCCCAGGCCGTGGGGTCTCTGATCACCGTATTCACACTGCCGGGGGTGCTGCTGACACCGGTGCTGGGCGTGCTCTCGGATCACTTCGGGAGGAAGAGGATTCTGATTCCAGCGCTGCTCGTTTTTGCGGGTGCCGGAGCCGCCTGCGCCTTGGTGCGCGATTTTCAATTGCTGCTGATCCTGCGCTTCTTCCAGGGGGCTGGCGCGGCGGGACTGGGTGCGCTCAATCTGACTATCCTGGGGGATCTCTACGCAGGCATAGAGCGTACTGAGGCTATGGGATGCAACTCCAGCGTTCTGAGCGCCGGCACCGCTGGCTATCCGGCCATCGGCGGAGCGCTGGCTATGCTGGGATGGTTCTATCCGTTTTTGCTGCCCCTGGCAGCTATCCCCGTGGCCGTGGCCGTGGTCTTCTCATTGGAGAATCCCGAGCCAACGAATTCTCAGGGGTTGAGGGAGTACCTGAGCGATGCCTGGACGATCATCTGCACCCGCCAGGTGTTCACACTGTTCGTTGTGGGCATCGTCGTCTTCATGATTCTCTATGGGTCCTACCTGACGTATCTCCCTCTGCTGATCGCGGATTCGTTCTCACTATCTCCTTTCGCCATCGGCGCAGTCATATCCATCTCGTCTGTGGCGGCCGCGCTGACGTCATCCCAGCTAGGTCGGCTGGCCAAACTGTGCTCGGAGAGACAGCTCATCGCCATAGCCTGCGTTCTCTACGCTGTTGCCCTGTTCATGATGCCGGGGATTCCCAATCCTTGGCTGCTCGCCATACCGACCACTCTGTATGGGATCGCGGGAGGCATCACCATGCCGAGCCTGATCACTCTGCTGTCAGCGCTGGCGCCCATGGAGCAACGGGGCGTTCTGATGTCGGTGAACGGGATGGTCTTTCGATTCGGTCAGACCCTTGGCCCGGTGGTGATGGGCCTGCTCTACGGCGTAGCTGGAATGGGAGGGGTGTTCTATGGTGGAGCGGTCTGCGCGCTGGCCATGCTCGCCGTGGTGGTGGCCTTCATGAGGTGAGGTCCGGCTTTCTGTCCGCAACGAAGCCTGTATAACTGGTGTGAGGCAGGAAGGGCAGTGCGCAACGATACCTGTACTGCGAAGAGGAGAGTGGCGCTCTCGTGCTTGGGAGCGGCGATTCACCTCACGAGAAGGTAGAGAATCCGTGTGCGCTGGCACAGACCTTGCTCCTGCTGGTGATCTGCGCTTGGATCATCCCGGAAGCCATCGCCCGGCTGTCGTGCAAGGAAGTGCGCATCGATGCCAGCGTCTGGGCCTTTGCCGTGATGGCTGCGTCGATCGTCGTGGATGTCAACCGCTCCAGCGTGCTGGAGCGAGCGGCGGCGGAGCAGGACAGCCAGTCTCTGGAAGCAAGGCTGGAGGAGTCGTTGGGCCAGTCTGCGCGGGAGTTGACTCTGTTCTAGCCACATCCATTGTGGCCAGTGTCTTCGTGCACCAGACTCACCGCGGTATCGCGAGAAGAGAGGGATCCACCTGGAGATGAAAGGCATGAGCACAAGGTCGGAGGAGATCGACCAAGACCTGGCCCAAGCTGAGAAGAAAGCGGCGGCCATGTCTACAGTGCTGGCCGCTCTCCTCATCACAGTGATGAAGGCGATCGCGGGTATGATGACGGGGAGTCTCGGGATCCTGGCCGAGGCGGCCGACTCCGCCCTTGACGTCGTTGCTGCACTCCTGACGTTCGCTGCGGTGCGGATGTCAGAGAGGCCCGCCGACGAGCGTCACCCATATGGATACGGTAAGGTGGAGAACATGGCTGCCCTTGTGGAGACACTGCTTCTCCTCTTCACCTGCGGCTGGATCGTCTACGAGGGCATCAGTCGGCTCTTCTTCAAGTCGGTGGAGATTGACGCAAACATCTGGGCCTTCGGCGTGGTGACCGTCGCCATGATCATCGATTTCAACCGCATGCGGGCACTGCAACGGGCGGCAGATAAGCACGACAGCCAAGCACTGCAAGCCAGTGCTCTGCGTTTTCGCACGGACATCTGGACGTCATCAGTGGTCTTACTAGGTCTCACGCTCGTGAGATTGCAGGAGTGGCTGGGCGGTCCAGCGGTCCTGCTCAAAGCGGATGCCATCGCAGGGCTGGGCGTGGCGGTTGTCGTGCTGTTCCTGGGAGTGCGGCTTGGGAAGAGCGCGGTAGATGTGCTACTGGATACGGCACCGGAGGGACTGGCACAGAAGATTGGTGACCAGGTCGAGCGGGTTGGCGGCGTAGATCGTTGTCGGCAGGTTCGTGTTCGACGCGCCGGGGCGCAGAGTTTCGTGGACATCGTTATAGGCATCAACGGAGATCACAGTTTCGATGCGGCCCACGAGATAACGGCCAAGGTCGAGAGGGCAGTGGGCGATCTGGTCCCGCGAGCTGACGTTGTCGTGCACTACGAGCCCAGCCAGGAAAGCTCTGACACCGCCTCGCTTGTGAGGCGGACTGCGGAGAGTATGGGCGCGCGTGCTCACGACATCTGGGTTCGGCAGACCGGGGGGCGTCTTCACGTCGAGCTCGACCTGGAGGTGCCCCGGGATGCCTCCTTGGAGGAGGCGCACGATCTGGCGACACGCCTTGAGTCGCAAGTCAAGGAAGCTGCACCTGAGGTTGCCGACGTTGTGGCTCACCTCGAGCCAGTGGGCGACGCGGCAAGCATCGGAGCGCGACTGGAGCACGACGAGCGTGCCAGGCTGGAGGCGTACATCGTATCTCTGATAGACGGCTTGGTAAACGAGGGAGCATGTCACCATGTGAGGCTCTGGCAAGCAGAGGACGGGTTTGCCGCTTCGCTTCACTGCTCTCTCGAGACTGAGCTCTCTGTCCAGGAGGCTCACGAGCTCAGCGAAAGGCTGGAAGGTCACCTGCGGGAACGAATGCCTCTTCTCAGGCGTGTGGTAGTCCACCTTGAACCGCCGTCATAGCCTACTCCTCATCCCAGAGTCTCTCTTACACGTCCCTTGTACCTTCGTAGACGATCAGGGAAGGACTTGAAGCGTGCTCGTCTCGTAAGACGGTAGGTGCGTCACCATGGTTTGCGGCCAGTAGGCACCGAGGCACACCAGGTGCCATAGAACACTCGCGAGGCTGCGCTCTGTCCTGGCTGGGACACTGGGGATGCAGGTGGGCGCGAGAACTTGGCGGGAGCATCAGGGGGGTGAAGCTGATGGGGGACCGAGGGAAGACCAAGGCCCAGTTGGCGAAAGAACTGGCGGAGTTGCGTAGACGGCTCGTGGTGTTGGAGGCCGCGGACGTTCGCTTGATGGTGGTTGCGGAAGAAGAGAAAAGGGCCGCGGTGTATCGGCCACGGCCCTTCGTTCGTCACGCCGGATCCATCACGTGCTGGTCTCCGGAGGTACCATGTCCGCCGACCAGTGTTTGACGATATCTGCCTCAGCCTCCAGATCCAGAAGCCATGCCTGGAAGGACTCTGACTTCCTTTGCTCCAGCATGTCAGCATCTAGTTCCCTATCTTCGTCTCGTTCCTCGACCAGGATGATGTGGAATCCGTACGAGCTTTCCACCACTCCGCTGAGCTCGCCGACGGCCAGGCTGAAGGCCACGTCTTCGAAAGCCGTATCCATCACGCCCAACGGGAACCACCCGAGGTCGCCTCCCTCCTCGGCACTGCCAGTGTCTTGGGAGACCTCCATCGCTACCGTCGCGAAGTCTTCACCTTGCTGTAGACGCTCCAGCACGGCGTTCGCCTCTTCCTCTGTGTCCACTAGGATGTGTCGCGCCCGCATCTGAAGCTCGCTGGTGGGAACCTCCTCACCCACGAACTCCTGCATTCTCTCAGTCAGGAGTTGAGTGCGCACTATCGCCCTGTAGTCTGCCTCCGTCAGGCCGGTACTCTTCTCCAGGCTGCTGAGGGTGTTCGTGTACTGGTTCTCGAACTCGGTTCTGGACATGGGCGTGGCCTGCTCGGTGGGCGTGACTTCGCTGGTTGACGTGATGGTGGCGGTGGCGGGCGAAGGCGAGGGAGTAGGCTGTTCGCGGTAGTAGCCGAAGTTCTCCTCAATCCTGCGATCTATCTCGTCCGAGGACACGTCGATGCCCTGCTCCGCAGCAGCTTGCCGGATCAGTTCCTCTCGTATCAAGTCGTCCACCGGTCCTTCGCCGTCGAGGAGGTCTCGCTCGGTGTAGTAGTAGGAGATCTGTTGGTCGATGAGGCTGATCATCCACTCGTCAGCGTCCGGATCGTAGGCGGCGCGTTGGGCCTGCCAGTTCTTGATGGCCGCATCGATGTTCATCCGATCGAGGAGGACCGTCTTCTGGTAGACTTGCTTTTGGATGGGCACGCCATTGACCGTCGCCACCGGGGCGGCGGGCTTGGCGACTAGTTCTTGGTAAACACCGTACCCGAGGACGGCAGCGATAAGGCAACCTACGCCAACAGCCAGCCCGATCAGAGTCAGGCGCTGGCGGCGCTCCCTGTCACGGCGCGATAGCTGCTTGCGGGTAAGGGAAACTTCCTTCTTGACCCTTCTCTTGGCCATTAGTCCCTCCGCTGGGCACGAACAAAGTTCAATAACGTACGCGAATCCGGCTTTTTCAGGGCGAGGGTCACAATACCGCGCCACTCATGCGGATCGGTGACAGGGGAGGCATCCGGTGGTCCTCCTCAAAGAGGTCGGCATAGAGGAGGTGCGCGACAGCAGATCCTCTGCCCCGTCCCGCGCCGTGCCTAGCCTAGCTTCCGCGGGCGTGCTCGCCCGTGTAGGGCAACAGGGCCACGTGCCGTGCCCGCTTGATGGCTGTCGCCAGGCGGCGCTGGTGCCTCGCACAGACACCCGACTTGCGCCGTGGTTTGATCTTGCCCCGGTTGGTGATGTACTGGCGGAGCAAAGGCACATTCTTGTAGTCTATGTGACGCACCCTGTCTACACAGAAGGCGCAGACCTTCTTGCGGGTGAACTTGTACGGTCGTCTGCCACCTCGTCTCGGTCTTGATTCACGTCTATCGGCCAAGGTTAGTCTCCCAGTTCTGTGTTATCGGCGTCTGGCGCCTCTTGTTCGTCAGCAACTTCCGGCCCGGCAGGCTCCTCCGCCGGCTGCGGCACCGCCTCCTCCGCTGGCTCTGACTCCGGCTGCGCTTCAAGCTCCTCCGCGGGGGCAGGCTCTTCCTGAGGCGCTGCATCTGCGACCCCCTTTGGGACTTCCTCGGTCCTCAGCAGAAGGTAGCGGATCACCTCCTCAGTCAAGGCCAACCTGGCCCTGAGCTGCAAGACCGCCGCTGGATCGAGCTGGAAGTAGGCCAGAATGTAGTTGCCCTCGCGGAACCTCCGGATTTGATAGGCCAGGCGCTTCCTGCCCCACGATTCGACGTGAAGTACCTCTCCACCGCCGTCGGTGATCATCTGGCCAATCCTGACCACCACCGCTTCCAGGTCTTCCTCCTCCACTTCTGGGCTAACGATGTACATCAACTCGTAGGTAAACAATCAACGGCTCCTTTCTTCGGGTTTGCCCCCAGTCCTGGCTGCGGGCAGAAAGTCTCCTAGAATCATCTCATGGACACGACACACTAGTATACCATCAAACCCCACAGCAGTCAATCTGCCGG
>CAZOBP010000098.1:0-10909 GCA_964577995.1 uncultured Anaerolineales bacterium | reverse complement strand
GGGTGTCAACGATCTCCGACCGGGTTTGGTGACCATCATGCCCAGCAAGGAGGAGTTCCAGCAGGTCTTCCGTGCTGTGGAGACCCGTCTGCTCGAAGAGGAGCCGTCAACAACATCGGCGAGGGCGCGAGGCTACTTCGCACGCGGGGGTGGTGGAGCCACGCCACTGGCTCTTCCAGAAAGCCTCCGTATACTTGAGATGTACCTGCTTTTGGGCCGCAATGATCTGAGTTAGTGAGAAGATGTGGGGAGGGAGGTGATTCGAAGCGCAACTTGGTCCTGTAAACCCTGGCCATGGTGGCTAACACCCACAACACTGTCGGTGGCCTGGGTCGCTATGGCGTCCGGTGCCTATGCAAGGGCACCCAACGACCAACGAAGATGGAGGAAAAACGATGAATAGATCAACCTTGCTGAGACTGGCCACATTGTTGCTCGTGGCCGCCCTGGTAGTTACGGCTTGCGGCGCACCAGCACCTGAGGCGCCGCCGGAGGAAGAGGCGGCGGTCAAGGTTGCCTTGGTGATGCCAGGTTCCATCGCCGACCAGGGCTACAACGCTGCGGCATACGCGGGCCTCATGGCCATCGAGGAGAACTTGGGGGCCGAGGTGGCGTACACGGAGATGGTACCCATCGCGGAGTATGAGGAGGCCTTCCGCAACTATGCTGCCGAGGGTTACGATATCGTCATCGGACACGGCTTTGAGTTCGGTGACCCCATCGAGCTTGTGGCTCCTGAGTTCCCAGACACCGCTTTTCTGGTGGTGAACGGCATTGTGGCGGGTCCAAACTACGCGTCCCTGCTCCACGAGAACCACCAGACTGCTTATGTGTGCGGTTACATCGCCGCCAGAATGTCCGAGACTGGCAAGCTGGCTGCCATCGGAGGGTTCGCCTACCCGGTCATCGTCCAGCAGTTGGAGGCCTACAGGTTGGGCGCCGAGTCGGTCAACCCTGACATCGAAGTCACCATCGCCTACTTGGACTCCTGGGACGACATCGCCCTGGGCAAGGAGGCAGCCCTGGCCCAGATCAGCGCCGGGGCGGACTGCATCTTCCACGTGGCGGATGCGGCCGGCATCGGGGTCATCCAGGCCTGTGAAGAGGAAGGCGTATGGGCCATTGGCTTCGCCTATGATCAGAACGGACTGGCCCCCGACACAGTCATCACCAGCACCATCATCGACTATCCCGAGATGCTCACCACGGCCGTCACAGACATCCAGGAGGGTACATTCGAGTTCGGCACCGTCCACCTGTACGGACTGGAGACGGGCGTGATTCGGGTTGCCGACTACCACGGTCTCGTGCCCGATGACATCGCTGCTGAGGCTGAGGGAGTACAGCAGAAGATCATCGACGGCGAGATCGAGGTCCCATTGATCAACGAGCCGACCCAGTAACGGTTGGCCCTATGGCCTCAAGCGCTCTACCGGGTCCGTCCCGGTAGAGCGCTTACCTGAGGTAGCTCGACAGCAGCAGGTTCTTGCACCGGGGGAGTGTTACATTGGACACGCTTCTGGGACTGGAGAACATCACAAAGGCCTTCGACGGGCTTGCGGCCAATGATCGAATCTCTCTCGACATAAGGAGGGCAGAGATACATGCCCTGTTGGGAGAGAACGGGGCTGGCAAGACGACCCTGATGAACGTGCTTTATGGGCTCTATCACCCGGACGGCGGGCAGATTCGTCTGCGTGGTGAGGTTGTTCGGTTCTCGTCTCCCAAAGATGCCATCAGGAATGGCATAGGCATGGTGCACCAGCACTTCATGCTCATCCCCGCCTTCACGGTTGCCGAGAACATCGTCTTGGGTCTCGGTTCGGTCAGTCGTCCCCTCCTGGATCTGGATTCGGCTGAGGAGAAGATCCAGCGCCTGTCCCGCGACTACGGGCTCGACGTGGATCCAAGCGCACAAGTGTGCAACCTTTCGGTAGGTGCGCAACAGCGCGTGGAGATCATCAAGGCATTGTACCGGGGAGCCGATCTGCTCATTCTGGACGAGCCAACCTCGGTCCTCACTCCACAGGAGGTCGACGACCTCTTCGGCGTATTGCGGCGCTTCGTCGACGAGGGCCACTCGGTCATCTTCATCACCCATAAGCTCGACGAAGTGATGCAGATCAGCGATCGAGTAAGCGTCCTCCGCGATGGCAAGGTCGTGGCCACAGTCAATACGGCCGACACCACGAAGGAAGAGTTAGCCCGTATGATGGTCGGCCGGGAGATCATCTTCAGGGTAGACAAGGAGCCAATGACCCCAGGCGAGACCGTGCTGGAGGTCAGGGGTCTCGAGGTCGACACGGAGGATGAGCGCTGCTCGGTGGACTTGCAGGGCATCTCCCTCTCTGTGAGGCGCCACGAAATCCTGGGCATCGCTGGCGTGGGCGGCAATGGCCAGAGCGAACTGGCCGGAGCGGTGGTGGGATTGTTCAAGCCAACGGCAGGCAAAATCACCATTCTGGGACAGGACATCGCTGATCGGCGGACCAGGGGCGTAGTCAAGCTGAACGTGGGAAGGATACCCGAGGATCGGCAAGCCCAGGGCCTGGTCCCCGATTTCACGATCACGGAGAATTTGATTTCCACTCATTTCTTTGAACCACCATTGTCCAGACGGACCTTCCTCAACTTCCCTGTCATAGGTAAGTTGGTCAGCAGATTGATTGGTGAATACGATATTAGACCTCCGCGACCCACTCTGTTGGCCAAGCAGATGTCGGGTGGCAACCAGCAGAAGCTGATCCTGGCTCGCGAACTCTACAGGAACCCAGAGCTCATTGTCGCCGTACAGCCCACCCGAGGCCTGGACGTGGGTGCAACTGAGTACATCTACAAGGAGCTACTCAGGCACAGAGAGCGTGGGGCGGCTGTTCTGCTGATCTCCACTGAGTTGGAGGAAATCCTCACCCTCAGTGACAGAATCGCCGTGATGTTTGGAGGCGAGGCTTTGGGTACTAGGGAGGCCGGAGAAGCGACTATCGAGGAGATTGGCCTCCTCATGGCTGGTGTGCGCCCTGAGCAGCAAGGTGAAGGTGTGAAAAGCCCATGAGGCGAGAGTGGTCCGAAGCAATCGTGTCAGCCGTCTTCAGCCTCGCCCCCGTGTGGGCGGTGCTGGGAGCGCTGTTGCTTGGGGGTGTGTTCATCGCCGCGGCGGGCATAAACCCGCTAGATGCCTACGGTGTACTCCTGCAAGGAGCCTTTGGCAGCCTCAGCGGCTTCGGGCTCACCATCCAGAAGACGGTACCCCTGCTCTTCGCAGGCCTTGGGGTAGCGTTCGCCTTCCGATGCGGGCTGTTCAATATCGGAGGGGAAGGCCAACTCTATATGGGAGCTCTTCTTGGCGGGTGGCTTGCGCTCTCCTTCACTGACCTGCCGGCGCCCATCCTCCTGCCTGCGGTCCTTGTGGCTTCCTTCATAGGAGGCGGAATCTGGGGCGCCATACCGGGTCTGCTGCGAGCCAAGTGGAACATGAGTGAAATCATAACCACGATCCTGATGAACTACATCGGGTTCTGGTTTGTCAGTCTCATGCTCCATGGTCCTCTCCAGGAGTCGCGTGGCTATTATCCTCAGTCGGAGATCCTCCCGCAGGCTTCATGGCTGCCTATCATCTGGCCGGCGGCCCGCGTTCATGTGGGGATCTTTCTGGCTCTGCTGGTCGCTGCGGCAGTCTACGTTGTGATGTGGCGGACCACGATTGGATATCAGATCAGAGCTGTGGGATCCAACCCACAGGCAGCCGAGTACTCCGGCATACCTGTGGTTCGCAGCATGGTGCTGGCTATGTTCGTCAGCGGCGGGCTGATGGGTCTGGCAGGAGCCGCCGAGATCCTTGGGGTCCAGCACCGTCTCAGCGACTTCTTCTCACCTGGATATGGCTTCGACGGCATTGCGGTTGCGCTACTGGGGTACACACATCCGGTGGGAGTGACGCTGGCCGCAGTGTTCTTCGGCGGCCTGCGCGCTGGTTTCAACGCCGTCCAGCGCACGGAAGGCCTCCCTCTTGCCTTGGCACAGGTAGTGCAAGGCCTGACGCTCATCCTGGTGGTGGCCAGCGTGTCCCTACCGCGTTTGCGTGCCCATCTGCTCAGAAGAAAGGAGGCAACCGGTGCTGCAAGGTCTGATTGAGTTCTTCACCGCCGCTTTCTTCGCGGCTGGTGTGCGACTGGCGACACCACTGATCTTCAGCGCCATCGGCGGCATCTTCTCGGAGCGCTCCGGCGTCGTGAACATAGGCCTGGAGGGTATGATGCTTACGGGCGCCTTCGCCGGAGTAGTCGGGGCCTTCTACACAGGGAACGCTTGGCTGGGCGTGCTGATCGCCATGGCCGGGGGTGCCCTCATGGCCCTCATCCACGCATTCCTGAGCGTGACCATCAGGGGAGACCAGATTGTGTCTGGTGCGGCGATCAACATCCTTGGCCTGGGACTGACCACCTACTCTCTCCGCATCATCTGGGGGCTGCAGGACAAACCTCGCGTGGCCGGATTTGCAGTGTGGAAGATTCCAGTGCTAGGCGACATACCCTTCATAGGTGAGGTCCTGTTCCAGCACATCCCGCTCGTCTATCTGGCGTTTATACTGGTGCCTGTGGCCCACTTCGTGCTCTTCCGCACATCCTGGGGCCTGAGTCTCAGGTCGGTGGGAGAGCATCCCAAGGCTGCGGACACGCTTGGCATCTCCGTCTTGAGGACTAGGTACATCTGCGTGCTCATCAGCGGTGCGCTGGCTGGGTTGGGAGGGGCATTCTTGTCGATCGGTCAGCTTCACACTTTCCTTGAGAATATGAGTGCTGGGCGCGGCTTCATCGCGCTGGCAGCGCTGATCTTCGGCAAGTGGATGCCGGTCAGAACCCTGGCCGCCTGCCTTCTCTTTGGCAGCGCCCAGGCAGCGATTGTCAGAATCCCAGCACTCAACTACAGCGTGTCACCGCAGTTGCTATCCATGTTTCCCTATCTGCTAACGCTGCTGACCTTCGTCGGCCTGGTGGGCAAGACGACACCTCCAGCGGCCGTGGGGACGCCCTACGTCAAGGAGTAGTCGAGCGTGGTGCCCAGGCGGAAACCTCAATGCAGGACAGGAGTGACATATTGGCTCAAAGGGCCAGGCGCTATTGCCAAGGAGGCTGATTGTGAGTAAGAAGGAATCGGCACAAGAGATGGTAGACAAGAGCGTTCAGTACAACTTCTCCTCTTGGGCGGTGCAGTCCAAGGCCAAGCCCATTGCTTTGGCTGGCGGCGAGGGCTGCTACTTCTGGGATGTGGAGGGCAATCGCTACCTCGACTTCATCTCCCAGTTGATGTGCACCAACGCCGGTCATCAACATCCCAAGATCGTTTCGGCAATCAAGGAGCAAGCCGATCAGTTGTACTTCGCCGCACCCAAGTTCACTACCCGGGTCAGAGCGGAGCTGGCCGAGTTGCTGGCTGAGATCACGCCTGACAACCTGACCAAGGTCCTCTTCACGCTGAGTGGTGCGGAATCGAACGAAAACGCCGTCAAGTTCGTGCGACTCTATTCAGGGAAGCTCAAGATCATCGCCCGTTTTCGAGGCTATCACGGAGCCAGCTACGGCGCGATGTCCGTGTCGGGCGACATTCGGCGGACGAAGGTAGAGCCGGGCATCCCGGGCGTGGTGCACGTGCCCGATCCCTATTGCTATCGCTGCTCCTTCCACCAGGAGAGGGAGACCTGTAACCTCGAATGCGTCAGCTACATAGAAGAAGTGATACACTACGAAGACCCGGACAGAATCGCTGCCATCTTCATGGAGGGCGTCACGGGAAGCAACGGCATCTTCGTCCCCAGGGACGACTACTGGCCGGCGGTAAGGGCTCTGTGCGACAAGTACAACATCCTGCTCGTCTCCGACGAGGTGATGAGCGGTTTTGGCAGAACGGGCGAGTGGTTCGCCGTGGACAACTGGGACGTCAAGCCAGATATCATCACCATGGCCAAGGGATTGACTGGATCAGCGCTGCCACTCGGCGCGGTGGCTGTGTCCAGCGAGATCGCGGAGTATTTCTGGGACCGTATGTTGTGGATGGGTCTGACCTATAATGGCCACCCCATGTCCTGCGCCGCGGGCCTGGCCGCCGTGAAGGTCTACCAGGAGGAAGGCCTCATCGAGAACTGCAAGAAGATGGGCCAGGTCATGCAGGCCGAATTGAAGAAGATGCAGGACAAACACCCCTCCATCGGCGAGTTCCGCGCCATCGGTCTCTTCGGCGTCATCGAGTTGGTGAAGGACAGGGGGACCAAAGAGCCCATCGTGGATTGGATGGCTGGCGAGACGGGTCTCATGGACCAGATGTACCAGGAGTTGATGAAGAGGGGAGTCTATACTTTCCTCACTCGCAATTGGCTGTTCATGGCCCCGCCATTGATCGTCACGGAGAAGGAGCTCAAGGAAGGCCTGGTGGCCATTGACGAGGTTCTGAGCATAGCTGACAAAGCGGTGAAATAGACGAACACAAGGTGATCATCATGCCCTATACATACGCCGGCAAGTTGGTGCGGATAGATTTGACGGCGGGAGAGACCCGCGTAGAGAACATCGAAGACAACGTGGTCGAGAGGTACCTGTTGGGAGGGGGCCTGGCTGCGAGGATCTACTACGACGAGATGGACCCGTCCCGGGAGGCACTTGACCCGGAAAGCAGCTTGATCCTGATGATCGGTGTCCTCTCCGGTACGGTGGTACCAACTTCGGCTCGCGTCTGCCTCTGCGGTCGCTCGCCGCTGACGGGGCTCTGGAATGAGGCCACCGCCGGGGGGTACTGGGGCGCGCAACTCCGGGCCGCTGGATACGACGGTCTGGTGATCACTGGACGAGCGCGAGAGCCAGTCTTCCTCTGGGTCAACGAGGATGATGTCGAGATCAGGCCGGCATCCCACCTTTGGGGGCTGGATACCTATCAGACGGCAGACAAGCTGAGGAATGAGACTGATCCCAAGGCACAGGTGGCGTGCATCGGGCTGGCCGGCGAGAACTTGAGTCGCATGGCCGCAGTGATGGTCGGCGGGAAAGACTCCCGTGCCGCAGGGCGCGGCGGCATGGGGGCCCTGATGGGCAGCAAGAACCTGAAGGCCATCGTCGTCAGGGGCAGGGGCAAGCCAGGGTACTTCAATCGTGAAGAGCTGCTGGAGAGCGTGCGCCAGGTCAACACCACCATCAGAGAGAAGTCCCTGGGCATGACCCGGTTCGGGACGTCAGGGGGCATCGTCACCACCGAGAAAGTAGGTGACATGGCCATCCAGAACTGGCGCCTGGGTAGCTGGGTGGAAGGCGCGCCGAAGGTCACCGGAGAAAGGATGACGGAGACCATCCTCACCGGCACCTACCGATGCCACGCCTGTCCCATTGCCTGTGGTCGCGAGATCGAAATTCGTGAGGGGCCGTACGCTGGGCTTGCCGGCTCCGGGCCCGAGTACGAGACCATCATCGGGTTCGGACCTCTTTGTCTGAACGATGACTTGGAGAGCATCGCCGCCATGAACGATCTCTGCAATCGCCATGGCCTGGATACCATCTCAACCTCGGGCACCATCGCCTTCGCCATGGAGGCCTGGGAGAAGGGGTTGTTGACTTCTGAGGCAACCGGAGGACTGGACCTTTCGTGGGGCAACGTGGACAGCATGATCCGCCTCATTGAGATGATAGCGAGACGAGAAGGCGTGGGGGACTTGCTAGCCGACGGCAGCAGGGCCGCGGCGGGGCGACTGGGTCACAACGCGATCGAGTTCGCCGTGCAGGTCAAGGGACTCGAGCTGCCCTACCACGACCCCAGGGCCTTCACCAGTATGGCTCTGGGGTATGCCACGGCGAATCGAGGCGGTGACCATCTGGAAACCATGACCTATTGGCACGAGTATGGCATTCAGTGGCCAGACATGGGCTACATGGACCCGCCTGACATGCTGGTCAGCGAGGGCAAGGCCCGAATGGTGTACGACTTCCAGAACTTCATGGGTGTCTTCAATGGCCTGGGCCTCTGCAAATTCATCGCCAAGGGCGGCGTGGGACCGGAGCTATTGGCTGAATGGGTGAACCTGGCTCTGGGTTGGGACTGGAGTGTACAGGATGTACTCCTCGTAGGTGATAGGCTATTCAATCTCAAGAGACTGATCAACGGGCAATGGGGTATCAGCCGCAAGGAAGATACGCTACCGCCCCGCATGCTCACCCACGCACGACCCTCGGGGAACGCGAAGGGGAACCTACCACATCTAGGCATGATGCTGGGTGAGTATTACGCAGTGCGCGGGTGGTCTGAAGATGGCGTCCCTACGCCGGAGAAACTGAAGGAGTTGGGTTTGTCGGCCCGCGGATAGCCGCGGAGGAAGACTCTAGTCGAAATGGGCTGCATTCCTTACGCGATTCTCTACAGGCCGCTGCCAGACGACCTCTGGGCGTCCGGGTCAAGCGCTTGGCGCGAGTTCAGATGTCTCGTCGATTCAAGAAGCACGAGCGCTTGCAGCTATACAGTCAGAGAAGGAGACCAAGACCCATGGATCTCGAAACGATTAGCTCATACATAGAAGAAGACGCCGAATACGTGTGCCAGACAGCCCCACCGCCGAAACAGATGGTGGTAGAAAAGGCTCACGGCTGTACGGTCACCATGGCCGACGGCACAGAGTATCTGGACTTGGTCGCGGGGATCTCCGTGAACAGCGTGGGGGCGACCAATCCAGAGGTGGCTGCCGCGGTCAAAGAGCAGGTGGACAAGCTGGCCCACGCCATGGTCTTCGGGGTTTACGTGGTGCCGGTGCAGGTCGACGTGGCCAAGCTCCTGGCACAGATCACGGGGCCCAATCTACAGCAGACCTTCTTCGCGAACAGCGGCACCGAAGCCATCGAAGGGGCGTTGAAGCTGGCCCGCAAGTACACCGGACGGAAGAAGTGGATCACCATGGAGAGAGGTTTTCATGGGCGCACTTATGGCTCCCTCTCAGTGACCTGGAGAGAGGTCTACCGCAAACCTTTCGAGCCCTTGGTGCCCATGGTGGAGTTCATACCCTTCAGCGACATCGACGCGGCCGAGAAAGCCATCGACGATGAAACGGCTGGGGTGATCATGGAGCCTATCCAATCGGAGGGTGGTGTCCGCGTCCCCGATGACGAGTACATGCCTCGACTCAGGAAGCTCTGCACCGACAGAGGGGCGCTACTCATCTTCGATGAGGTCCAGACAGGCTTTGCCCGTACCGGGAAGTGGTTCTGTGGAGAGCACTGGGACGTGTGGCCAGACGTGTTGTGCTTGGGAAAGGCCATAGGTGGTGGACTGCCCATGGGTGCTTTCATGAGCAGCCGGGAGATCCTGTCCACCTTCTACAAGCCGTCCAAGTCACACATCACCACCTTCGGCGGCAACGCCGTGGTTTGTGCAGCGTCGAAGGCTGCTATCGAGTACATGATCCGGGAGGATCTACCGAGCAATGCCGCGGCGCGCGGCGCGCAGTTGATGGAGGGTCTCAGAACACTCCAGAGGCGCTTCGACGTGGTGAAAGACGTGCGCGGCAAGGGTCTGTTGGTCGGCCTGGAACTGGACGACGCAGCCAGGGCCGAGCGCTTCTCCCATGAGGCCCAGGACAGGGGCGTCCTCTTAGGTTGGAGCATGTATGCCGAGGCCACGATCCGGCTCGCTCCCCCGCTCATCATCACGGCCGAGGAGATCAACAAGGGGCTTTCCATCATCGAAGAGACCCTCGCAGCCGTGAGCTAGCCAACTCCAACCACGTGCCGGAGTTGCGCGAGCATCGGAGCACGGGCCGATCCGTTTTTCGGTCCCCTAGCGAGAGAAAGGAACGGCAACAAATGGGAGGCGAGTACAGCACGAGCAAGGTATTCGAGCCTATCGCCGTCGGCACGACGGAAATCAAGAACCGTATCGTGGCGGGACCTATGGTCATGAACCACGCCACCGAGGACGGTCACGTTACCCCCCGCATGGTAGACTACTATGCTGCCAAGGCCAGGGGAGGTTTCGGCCTGGTACACATTGAGGCCTCCTACATACGCCCCGACGGCAACATGTTCTCACGTATGCTTGGCGTCTACAGCGACAGACAACTACCGGGGCTGAACGAGATCGCGGAAGCCATCCACGCCTATGGGGCGAAGTGCACGATTCAACTCGTACATGGTGGGAGGGTATCCAGCCCGCAAATCATTGGCATGCAGCCAGTGGCTCCCTCCGATAACACACCCCCACTGGCGGCCAAACCTCGCGGCCTCGCCGTGGACGAGATCGAGGAACTGGTGGCCTGCTACGCACGTGCGGCTGCGCGGGCGAAAGCGGCCGGATTCGACGGAGCGATGATCCACGGCGCCCATGGCTTTCTGATCGCGCAGTTCGTATCGCCCTACTGCAACAAGCGCAAGGACAAGTACGGCAAGGACAGGTACCTCCTCGTCAAGCAGATCGTACGGGCTTGCCGGGAGGCGGTGGGTCCCGACTACCCTCTGTTGATGAGGATCAGCGCCGATGAGTTCCTGGGAGACGAAGGCCTGACCATCGAGGAGACGAAGAAGGTCTATGCGCCCCTCCTCCAGGAGCTGGGCATCGACTGTATCGACGTGTCGGCCGGGATACAAGAGAGGGTATACTACAACATCCAGCCGCTGTACACGCCCAGGGCCAACATCCTCTACCTGGCTGAGGAGGTCAAGAAGGTTGTTGACGTCCCAGTGATCGGCGTGGGGCGGATCAACGACCCTAAGCTGGTGAAGCAGGTGATCGAGACGGGAAGGGTGGACATGATCTCCCTAGCTCGTCAGAGCCTGGCTGACCCAGAAATGCCGAAGAAGATGCTGGAGGACCGTCCAGAGGACGTGCGAAGGTGCATCGCCTGCGATCTGGGATGCTCGTACCGGCACATCGTGCAGTGGATGGCGGACTG
>CAZOBP010000097.1:0-11028 GCA_964577995.1 uncultured Anaerolineales bacterium | reverse complement strand
CGTCCTCTCCCGCGCTGTCGGTCTTCTTGACGTGGAGGAAGAAGAAATCGTAGTCGGCCCAAGACTCTCGCAGGGCCTCCGCTTCTTCCTCAAGACTCTCCCCCGTCGGGAGGATATCCATACCCACCAGTCTTGCCGCGCCCCGGTACATGGGGTAGACCGCGATTGCGGCTGCACGAAGGCCATACACCTCTTGCATGCTCGGCAGGCCGGGGTTCTTGTCCAGACCACGGAGGGTCACCATGTTGGCGGGGTGTCGATCGGCCAGGAGTTCGCTCGCCTGTGCGATCCATTGGTTCACCAGCGACGCCGCCAGTTCTGCTTCTGGGCGCAACGCCTTGACGGGAAGGGGTGCTGCCCCCACCTGCTGCGGATCTGTCTCCGTGAGCGGGCCAGACAAGCCCTCGCCGCGCAGGACGAGGACGAAGCGGTAGTCCTTGACGACTTCCGCGAATGTTTGAACACCCGGCAACGTGATGGACCGCAACACCTCCACCAGTTCGGCGCCCTTCTCCGTGGGGATACGACCCGCGCGCCTATCGGTGATCAAACCGTTCTCGTCCACGGTGCAGAAGTTGCCTCGCGCCGCCAGGTCGGTGCTCTCCAATTCGAAGCCAATGCCGAGGGCCTCCAGCACCCCGCGACCGATCTGGTGCTGAAGAGGATCGTAGCCGAAGAGAGCCAGGTGAGAGGGACCGCTACCCGGCGTGATGCCCGGACCGATGGGATCGTGAAGGCCACAAATGCCATCCCGGGCCAAGGCGTCTAGATGGGGAGTGTGCGCGGTCTCCAGTTCAGTGAGACCGCCTGGGTTCATCGGTGCGCCGCCCAGGCCGTCCATGACCAGCAGCACGATCTTGGTGGTGTTGGGAATCACCAACGATGACAGAATCTCTTGGTCGGTCAACTCGGATCACCTACGACTTATCTTCGAGTGCTGCCACACCGGGCAAGGTCTTGCCTTCCAGGAACTCGAGAGAGGCACCACCGCCCGTGGAGACGTGAGTCATCTTGTCCGCTAGTCCGGCTTGCCGGAGGGCAGCTACTGAATCGCCGCCCCCTACGATGGTGGTCGCGCGTGTCCTGGCCAGACTGGTCGCCAGGGCAACAGTACCAGCGGCAAAGCGCGGGAACTCGAACACACCCATGGGACCGTTCCAGACCACCGTAGCGGCCGAGGCGAGGCGCTCCTCGAAGAGACCCACGGTCCTTGGCCCAATGTCCAGGATGCGCCAGCCTGTCGGCACTTGGTCGACACCGACCGTTAGCGCGTTGGCATCTTCGGAAAAGGCATCACCGACGACCACGTCCACAGGCAGCACCAGCCTGTCACCGGCGTCCTCCAGAATGTCGCGCGCCACACCAAGGCTGTCGTCCTCGACCAGAGATGCCCCCACTTCGTGTCCCTGGGCCTTGAGGAAGGTGTTGGCCATAGCTCCGCCCAGGAGCAGCAGATCCACTTTGGTCAACAGACTGCGGATGACACCGATCTTCCCGGAGACTTTGGCGCCCCCGAGGATGGCTACGAATGGGCGGGTGGGATCCGCCACGATCTTGCCCAGCATCTCCAGTTCCCGTTCCATGAGAAAACCGGCCACTGCTGGCAGGTAGTTGGGCACTCCAGCGGTCGAGGCATGAGCGCGATGGGCGGTGCCGAAGGCGTCGTTGACGTATATGTCAGCGAGAGATGCTAGCTTCTGCGCAAAACCCTGGTCGTTGCCCTCTTCCTCCGGGTGGAAGCGGAGGTTCTCCAGCAGGAGGACCTGGCCCGGCTCCAGTCCTTGGACAGAGCTTTCCACCTCAGAGCCGATGCAATCATCGAGCTTGACCACCTCCAGACCGAGCAGCTCAGAAAGCCGACGGGCGACAGGACCCATGCGTAGCTCGCCGCGGACCTCTCCCTTGGGCCGTCCGAGATGCGACATCAGTATCACCGCCGCTCCCTGGTCTAGCAAGTATCGGATTGTGGGGAGAGCCGCTCGGATACGCGTGTCGTCGGCGACCTGGCCCTTCTCGAGAGGTACGTTGAAGTCCACTCTTACCAGGACGCGTTTCCCCTTGACAGAAACGTCTCTGACGGTCTTCTTGGTCACGTTCCCCCCTGCACCATCAGCAGGTGCGAGAAGCTCCGGCCTTCGCCCCGCGAAGCCGACGAGGGATCTCCGTGGGTTCGGCCGTAGTGTAGACCTTAGAGCCGCTCGGCTACGTAGTTGGCGAGGTCCACCAACCGGGTGGAGTAGCCCCACTCGTTGTCGTACCAGGACACGACCTTGACCATGTTGCCCTGCATGACCTGTGTGTACTCGGCGTCGACGATGCTGGATCGGGAATCGCCCTTGAAGTCCACCGAGACGAGGGGCTCTTCGCTGTAGCCAAGTATGCCTTTCAGTCTGCCCTCGGCAGCTTCCTTGAAAAGGGTGCGCAGCTCGTCGGTGGTCGTTCCTCGTTCGACTTGCACTGTGAGGTCTATGAGGGATACCGTGGATGTAGGCACACGCAGCGCGAACGCGTCGAGTTTGCCGTCCAGTTCCGGAATGACCACGCCTATCGCGCGAGCTGCACCGGTGCTGGTGGGCACTATGTTCATCGCCGCCGCTCGCGCACGCCGCAGGTCTTTGTGGCCCATGTCCAGCAGGCGCTGACCGCTGGTGTAGGCGTGGATGGTGGTCATGAGACCCTTGACGATACCGAATTCGTCGTTCACGAGCTTGGCGACCGGAGCCAGGCAATTGGTGGTGCACGATGCGTTGGAGATGATGTGGTGCTTCTTGTTGTCGTAGAGCTCCTCGTTCACACCGAGGACGATGGTGATGTCCTCATTCTTGGCGGGGGCGCTGATGAGCACCTTCTTCGCGCCTGCCTGGATGTGGGCGGCGGCTAGAGGACCCTCACGAAAGACGCCGGTGGACTCGATGGCGATCTGAACGCCCAGTTCAGCCCACGGCAGTTGGGCAGGGTCACGCTCGGCGAGCACTCGGATCTTCTCTCCGTCAACCACGAGATCGTTCCCGACCACTTCCGCAGACCCCGAATAGATGCCGTAGTTGGTATCATACTTGAAGAGATGTGCGTTGGTGGCGGGATCGAAAAGGTCGTTGACGGCCACGACTTCCAACTCTTCCGGGTAGCGTTCGCGAACGATCCTCAGCACCTGTCGCCCGATGCGGCCGAAACCATTGATGCCTACCTTCGTAACCATAGGGACTACTCTCTCCTTTCCCTAGACACTCGAATCCTGCTCTGCTGAGGTCATGGCCACTGCTGCTGCTCCAAGCACTCCCACGTCGCTGCCCAGTTGCGCTGGGCGTACCTCCACCGTGTGGGCGGAGGTGGGAAACGCTCGACGGTCTATCATGCGGCGAACGGGGTCGAAGAGGCGCGCACCCATGTTGGTCAACCCGCCACCGATGACAATGATCTGAGGGTTGAAGAGGTTGACCAGATTGGCCACGCCGACACCGAGGTAACCCATTGACTCATTGAGGATCTCTTGGGCGTCGATGTCCCCCTGGTCGGCGGCTTGAGCGACGACCTTGGCGGAGATCTGGGTCAAGTCTCCGTTGACCAGCTCTCCGATCAAGGTCGGCACACCTCGCGACACCCGCTCACGGGCCTCTCTGGCGATGGCTGTGCCCGAGGCAAGGGCTTCTAGACAGCCTCGGTTTCCACAGCCACAGAGCGGCCCGTTGGGCACAAGAGTCATGTGGCCGATCTCTCCTGCGGCTCCGGTGGCTCCTTGATACAGGCGTCCGTCGAGGACAAGGCCGCCGCCGATCCCCGTGCTGGCGGTGACGTAGATCATGTGCTGCGTGCCGCGACCGGCGCCAAAGGTGAACTCGGCCAGCGCTGCAGCGGCGGCGTCATTCTCTAGGTAGGTGGGCAGCGAGACACGCTCCTGGATAAGTCTTGCCAAGGGTACGTTGTGCCAACCGGGTAGGTTGGGCGGCGCAGTCACCGTGCCCGAAGCCACGTCTATGGGACCTGCGGCAGCAACACCGATGGCTGTGACTTCGCTGAGATCCATGCTCCCAGCAGCCAGCACCTCTGTTGTAGCCTCGATCAAACGGTCGATGACCGCCGCCGGTCCTTCCAACGCCTGCGTCTCACGATACTCCTTGGCGAGAATCCGTCCGGTTCGCTCGACCAGGCCGGCGATGATCTTCGTGCCGCCGAGATCAATCCCAAGGAAGAGGTCCTTGTCCGATGGTTGCTCCTTGGCGACGTTCAACTCTCTCGTACGTCCCAAGCGTTCTAGCGGCTCACACCAGCTTCAAGCAGGACGTGAAGCCGACCATTACCATTTTATCCGCGAGGGAGCAGTCTTGTCAAGGATTGTCCCACGCGGCCGCGTGTGGTGAGCCCAGCGCCGTAGAATCGATATCAGAAGAACCGTGGCCAGGCGTCGGAGCGGCAGGTGGTGGAGTCCTGACTGCTGGCTCAGCGGGTTGAGACAAGGGTCTCGTGAACCGCCGTGCGCGCCACGAGGCCGCCGGGGGCACTGGGATGGCCGGCAGAGGTGGGGAGAGTCGGGACGGTGTGATGGTAGAGGTCTGGGTAGGCTACGTCCCTGCGGTGGGGTGCAGTGGATACTTGACGGGACGGACAGAACGGGGTATAATATGAAATGTACGTTTCATTGTAACGAACATGTAATCGTCAAGCATCCGGCTCGGTAGTCCCTTTGTCTGGTGATCCAGTGTGGGCAGACCTGCCGCGTGATCGCGACGGCTGCTGGATATGCAGGCGGCTCCATGGCGGATACTTCCGGTACGTCTGATAGTAAGTCGCCGACCATCAGGGATGTCGCAGAGTTGGCAGGCCTGTCGGTGGCGACAGTGTCTCGTGGTCTGAGCAAGCCTCACCTCCTGAAGCCAGAGACGCACGAGAGAGTGGTGTCGGCCGTCCAGCAACTGGGCTACGAGCCTCGGCGGAGGTACGAGCCTACGTCCATCGGTCTTGTTGCTCCCCAGGATTTCCCCGAAGGTCGCGTGTTCGGCAACTACGTGGCTGGCGTGATCCACGGCGCGGACAAGTACTGCGCTCGCAACGGATTGCTGCTCTCCTTGGTTGATGGTGGCAGTCCCCTCGTGCACCACGTGGTCTCGGCCTATCGCATGTCCGGCCTCCTCTATCTCAACATCTTCGTCGATGATCCAGTGAGAGACCGGCTCCTGGGAGAGCGAGGCTTGAGGACCGTGCTCGTCGGCTACCCTCCCGACAGAGTGAGAGAGACTATGGATTCATCACTCTCCTGGGTGACCATAGACGACGCGCGGGCCGCTCAGACAGCGATCCAGTATTTGCTGGGGTTGGGTCACCGGTGTTTCGGTGTCATCCAGGGGGACAAGAGACACGTTTCCAACGAACGACGCCTGGAGGGGATTCGTGCTGCCCTCGGTGAGCAGAGCGTGGAGATACCCGATGCTTACTTTGAATCTGGAGATTTCCAAGGCAAGAATGGTATCACAGCCTACGTTGAGTGCGGGGACTATGAGGCCGAGGCCGGATTCCAGGCCATGAGTCGTCTGCTGGAGCGCGGTTCTCCCCCGACGGCGGTGTTTTGCTTCAACGATTTGATGGGCTTTGGAGCCTTGCAGGCGATACGTGAGCGAGGTCTCGACGTGCCGGGCGACATCTCTCTGGTGGGCTGTGACGACGTCATCGCCCGCTTTCTGCGTCCAGAGTTGACGACCGTTTACCAACCCGCCATCGAACTGGGGGAGATGGCGGCCCGTGTACTGACTGACCTAGCCGCAGGCGCCAGGGTGGTGCGGTCGCAGTTGGAGGCCAGGCTGATGAAACGGAGGTCTTGTGGACCTCCGCGCGTATCCCGATAATGGGGTCGAAGTGGCGCGCTGACGGCCATCTCGCGGGCACCGTCTGCCATACGCAGACATAGGGAAAGGGGGTGGTATGCAGTAGGCGACGGTAATAGAGGGTGGCTAACTGGTGAGAGTTGTGTTTATGTGTAAGGAGGAAAACGAATGTCTAGAAAGTTGATGCTCCTGGTGACAGTGTTGGTCAGCGTATCGCTGATCCTATCGGCGTGTGCTCCGGCAGAAACGCCAGAACCGACTGCACCCCCTGCCGAGCCGACGACTCCTCCCGCAGAGCCAACGACCCCGCCTGCCGCCGAGCCGGTGGCGTTAACGTTCGTGACGCGGTTGGCGGAGGCGGAGTTGGCGGTGGTGCGGGACGAGGTAATCCCGATCTGGGAGGCGCGAACGGGGAACACGGTGAACATCGCGGAGATCGCGCCGGAGGACGTACCGACGACGCTACAGGCGCAGCAGGCGGCGGGCAGTGTGGAGATCGACGTGATCGCGCAGGACAACGTGGCCCTGGCGCCGTTGGTGAGTCTGGACCTGATGGAGGATCTGACGCCTTATCAGGACCAGCTACCGTCGGAGATCTACGCGTATCTGACGGACCAGATGACCTTTGACGGGAAGCTGATGTTCGTGCCGTATCGGGGCAACGTGCAGATCGCGTACTACAACACGGCGGTGTTCGAGGATCTGGGATTGGATTCCCCGACGACGATAGGGGAGTACCAGGATGTATGCCAGGCGCTATACGACGAGTATGGCACTGGCAAGTGCATCTTCAAGGGAGGCGGGGACCAGCCGGCGCCACTGCCGACGTTGTTGTGGGAGTGGATCGTCTCGAATGGTGGGGACCCGATGGTGCTGAACGATGCGGGGTCCGTGGAGACGTTCCAGTTCTTCCAGGACATGTGGAATGCGGGGTTGTTGAACCAGGCGGCGACGCGGGATGCGAAGTGGGACACGTCGAACGAGTACTTGGCTCGGGGCGAGGCTCACATCATGCAGAACTGGCCGTTTGGGTACAGTGTGCTTCCGACCGACTACGGGTTCACCGACTTCGAGGTGTACGGAGGGTGGTTATCGGCGCACGTGATGGGTGGAGAGGTCTTAGGCATACCGAAGGGGACGGAGAACCTGGACGTGGCTTTGGACTTCATCGCCTTCATGACGTCGAAGGAGGCGCAGGAGATCTTCGTATCCGAGCTATCGTGGCCAGCGGTGCGTGATGACGCGTTGGGTCAGGTAGCGGAGGATCAGAAGCCGTTGTGGGATGCGATACAGGCGGCGGCGCGAGACGGAGTGCTGCGGCCGAACGTGCCCTACCTGACGACGGACGTGTTCCCGTTGATCACGGAGGCATGGGATCGCGCGGTGTACGACGGTGAGGACGTGGAGACCGTGCTGAACGACGTGGGAGCACGTCTGGCGACGCTTGTCGCTGCCAACGAGTAGACTTCTTGGGGACTGGGCCCGTCCGAGGGCCCAGTCCCTGCTTTCCTAATGATCGGAGTGGGATAGCATGACTACTGCCGAGCTGGCGCGCCCATACACTCCCAGCGTGACCACCAGGGCCAGGCGGTTTGTCAAACGATACCGCTTTGAGATAGTACTCATCAGTCCGCTATTCCTGTACGTGTTTGGGACAACGCTGGTGCCCGTCCTGTCCTCCATCATCCTGGGTTTCCAGGATCCTCCTCGAGGAGGGGGCTTCCCCTCACTGGCGAGCTACCTGCTGGTGATCGAGGACTACCAGTTCGTGTCTGCTTTCACCAACACGCTGGTCGTCACCTTCGCCAGCGTCAGCATGGAATTAGTGCTGGGGTTGATCGTGGCCATGATGATGGCCCGCTCCTTCAGGGGGAGAGGCATTTTTCGGGCTATAATGCTCCTGCCGCTGGGCATACCCGTGGTGGTGGCCGCGTCGAACATGCGCTACATCTTCCTATCGTCTGGATACCTCAACGAAGCTCTTATTGATCTCAATCTCCTAGCGCAGCCCATAGACTGGCTGAAGGCTCCACTGGCCTTGTTCACGGTGGCCGCATCCGACATGTGGAAAGTGACGCCGCTGGTGATGCTGATCTTGCTGGCGGGTCTGGAATCCATTCCCACGGAGCTGTACGAGGCTGCGGAGGTAGATGGCGCCGGTGCGTGGCAGCGCTTCCGGAACATAACTCTGCCGCTGTTGAGACCGGCCATCACCTCGGCGGTGGTCATCAGGGGTATCGACGCCTTCCGTATCTTCGCGCACCCCATGGGACTTGGCGTGGGACGAACTGTACCCGTGTTGTCCACATTTGGGTATTATGAGTACCAGCGCGTCTACTACTCGACGTCGGCGGCTACGTCAACGATCTTGCTGGTGATGATTCTGGTCGCGGTGGTGCTGTACATCCGCCTTGCCGGGACGGAGGAGATAGCAGGATGAGTGTGGTCTCGGGCACGGACAGACAGAAACGTCGAGGCTTCAACTGGAGGAAGCTAGCTAGCGGGGTCGGATTCGGTCTGCTGGTGCTGGTTGTGGTGGCTATGACCGTTGCACCGGTCTACTTCATGGTCTCGCTGTCTGTGATGGATCCCAGCGAGTTCTTCAGGCCCCACCCTGCCTACTTCCCCACCAGAATCACGACCCAGTGGTGGGAGCGGGTGCTGAACAGCGAGACGCTGTATCCCGCTTTCATGAAGAGCTTGGTCGTGGCTACTGTGACCATGGTCATTGCTGTGGTAATCAGCGTTCCTGGTGCCTACGCCATCTCCCGCATGGCGCCCAACATCAAGTACTTGCTGATCCTCAGCCTCTTCTTCACCAGGATGTACCCAGAGATCGGCATCGCGCTACCCGTCGCTGTCCTGTTCTTACGGCTGGGGCTATACGAGAGTATCATCGGCCTCGTGTTTGCGCACCTGATCCTGGTGTTGCCGGTGTGTGCTTGGATACTGGTGGGGGCCTTTGAGACCATCCCGCGAGATCTGGAGGAGGCGGCCAGCGTTGATGGAGCAAGCCGCCTGAACACCCTCTGGCGCGTGGTCATGCCCCTGGCCGCGCCGGGCGTTTCCGTAGCTGCCATCTTCTCCTGGCTGCTGTCTTGGGATGAGGTGACGTACGCGAGGTTCTTGACACTCTTGCATCCCACCCTTCCCATACAGCTTCTGGACATCATCGGGCGTTCGGGCCCCACGGTGGTTGCCACCTGGGCCACCATCGTTACTATTCCCGTGGTTATCGTGACCTATCTGATGCAAAAATGGCTCCGGGCCGATTATCTGGCCGGGGCGGTGAAGGGGTGACAGATTGAAGAAGGCGGTTGTCGTGAAGGAGCATGCTTAGCAAAGTCGATGTACAGTCTAAGTCCCTGGAGTCGTATCGCGCCATCGTTGGCGATGCTTTGATCGAAGAGATCCTTGATCTGGCTGGCGAGTTGACCGGGGCTCGGGTGGTCCACATCAACGCCACGGCATTCGGAGGCGGAGTCGCGGAGATGCTCCAGAGTCTCGTGCCTCTGATGACAGATGTGGGACTCCGAGCCGAGTGGCGGGTGATCGCCGGCGAAGAAGAGTTCTTCAACGTAACCAAGTCCTTTCACAATGGCCTACAGGGTATGGACCTGCGGCTCACGCCGGAGATGAAGTCGGTGTGGGAGAGGTACAACCTGACCAACGCCCAGGCGTTCGAGGGAGATTACGACTTCGTGGTGGTGCACGACCCACAGCCCGCCGGGTTGCGTCACTACTATCGAGATGGTGCGGGCGGACGCTGGATCTGGCGTTCCCACATAGACACTTCTCATCCCAACATGGAGTACTGGGAGTTCTTGGTCCCCTTCCTGCGCAGCTACGAGGCCGCTGTGTTCAGCATGAGTCAGTACGAGGGTCCAGGGCTCGAGTTCCCCGAGTTAGCCGTGATACGTCCCTCGATCGATCCTCTGACTCCCAAGAACCGCACCATGGGTCTGTTTCAAGCGCAGCAGATTGCAGGAGGACTTGGAGTCGACTTGGACCGGCCGGTGATCAGCCAGGTGTCGCGCTACGATCCCTGGAAGGACCCCCTGGGAGTGATAGATGCCTATCGCATCGTCAAGAGGGAGTTCCCTGGCGCCCAGTTGGTGCTCATGGCTTCGATGGCCGGCGACGATCCCGAGGGGTGGGAGTATCTGGAGTTCACCAGACGGCACGCCGCGGATGACGGGGACGTACACCTGCTCCATTTCGAGAGAAACAACGATCTGGAGGTGAACGCCTTCCAGAGGCTTTCGGACGTGGTTGTTCAGAAGTCGGTGCGTGAGGGGTTCGGACTCGTGGTCACAGAGGCGATGTGGAAGGGGCAGGCTGTGGTGGGCGGTGCTGCTGGCGGCATTCCCCTCCAGATTACCGATGGTCAGACAGGCTTCCTGGTGCGAAGCGTCGAGGAGTGTGCCGAGAAGGTGATCTATCTCCTTCGCAACCGGGAGGAGGCCGCGCAGATGGGAGCCAGGGCCAAGGAACACGTCAGGTCCAACTTCCTGGTCCCGCGCCATCTCAGGGACTATCTGCAACTGTTCAAGCGGCTGTCCTCTGCGAGACAGGGCCAGGAGGTTTGTGCCGGTTGATGTTGCTGCCGCGCTTCTGGTGGACCAGGTGGATCCACGCAGTGGTGCGGTCGCGGGAGAGAGTCTCGAGATAGTCTTCAACATGGATGGCCTGTTCATCTTGGACGCCTCGACAGAGAGGGTGATAGTGTAGCAGCGCTAACTGCCGGGCGATTCAGTTTTCTGCCAGCTTCCCTAGCCGCACGACGTTCCGTGCGGCTAGTCGATGTCAGCGGGATCTGTCAGGAATGGCAGATGCCCGCCTGCGTTGAATCGCCGTCTTGTGTTAGAATAGCCAGTGGAATCTGGCGAAGTGATCGGATGTCGGAGGTCTTGGATGTCCTTGTTGGAGTTGGATAGCAGCGGCCATCGGGTCCTCATGTTCGGAGGGAAGGGAGGAGTGGGAAAAACGACCTGCTCCGCGACGACGGCCTTGCACTACGCCTCCCTGGGCCGGAAGACCCTCATCATCTCCAGCGATCTCACTCCCTCTTTGTCGGACATCTTCGAGATGGAGATAGGTCCCGTAGAGAAGCCGGTGGAGGGGGTGGAGAACCTGCACGGCCTCGAGATCGGCCCGGACGAGGTGATGAAGAGGTGGAAGAAGAAGTTCGGCCCGGAGATCTACGAGGCGG
>CAZOBP010000096.1:0-11065 GCA_964577995.1 uncultured Anaerolineales bacterium | reverse complement strand
CGCGGCTCTCTCGCAGCCCAGCCCTGAGCCCACTGCATCCGTGGTATCCCCTAGCAGCACCGGCACCAGCGTACCTCCCGGGACTGGCGCATCTCCCTCCCCGGTCCCCACCGCCACGGCGCCCGTGCCGATCGAAGGGATCGACCCTTACGAGCCTGACCACAGTATCGCCGACTCCGCGCTGATAGCTACGGACGGCGTTCCCCAGACCCACAATCTGCACACGGAAGGGGATCGCGACTACCTGTTCTTCCAGGCCACCGCAGACAATGCCTATACCATCCAGACGCTGGATCTCGGGTCAGAAATCGACACCATCATCTATCTACTCGATGGAGACGAGCAGGAACTGGCGCGTAACGACGATGGGACTGAAGAACCGCTAGCGTCGCTCATTGTGTGGATTGCACCAAGCAGCGGAACCTACTATATCATGGTCAGAGATCTGGCAGAGGACTCGTCAGGGGCCGACGCCACCTACAGCATCTCAGTCACAGAAAGCGCTTCCGTGGAGGGCGCGGATGCCTACGAGCCCGACGACACTTTGAGCGAGGCCAGCCTCATAGATGTCGATGGCGCGCCCCAGGACCACACCTTCCACACCACGACCGACGTGGACTGCGTAAGGTTCATGGCTGAGGAAGGCACGGAGTACGCCATAGAGACGCTGAATCTGCTTGGTGACTGTGACACAGCGATATACCTGTATGATGAGACCGGCACGGAGCTGGCCGACGACGACGACGCCGGCGAAGAGGAATACGCATCGCTCATCCTGTGGCAAGCTCCAGCCGATGGCATCTACTACGTCGCAGCCGTAGACTACGCTGGCAGAGCCGGGCCGGGCGTGCGCTACCAGATAAGCGTATCCACGCCATAGGCCAGACAGTCCCCCGTGTCCCGAGCGTTCCCTGCCGCCGCTCAACGGTCTCGGCTGGGACCTGGGGGCGCTCGCCTTTGGAAGCGCCGACGGCCTCTGAGTTCCCTTCACCCGACGCTAGAGCCGCGCGAAGGGCGAGTGGTGTGGTGGAGGCGATTCCGCCAGTCGCGTCAGTAGGCCCGGGCGAAGTAGACCCGCTCGGTTGCCTTCTCGCCGCAGTAGATGCACCTACCCTCGTCTCCAGCCTGGTCGAGAGGTATACACCGCGAGGTGGCCTTCGTCTCCTCCTGGATGCTCTCCTCACACCGGGAGTTGCCACACCACCAGGTGTAGGCCCAGCCGTCCTCCACGATCTCCTTGAACTCCTCGTAGTCCCTCGGTTCGTGAGTATTCGCGTTGCGGAACTCCAGAGCCTGGTCGTGGAGCGAACTCTGTATCTCGGTCAGCAGGGCACTCACCTGTTCAAGCGCACCACCTCGGGCTATGGACTCCTTTCCACTGCGGCGCGGAGCGTCGCGTCTGGCGCAGGTCAGCTTGCCCTCCTGGACCTCACGAGGTCCGATCTCTAAACGCAGCGGTACGCCCCGCATCTCCCAATCGTTGAACTTCCAGCCAGGGGTGTACTCCTCCCGGTCATCGACGTGCACCCGTACCCCGCCGGCCCTCAGTTCGCTGGCTAGCTCCGTCACACCTTGAACGACGGTGTGCTTTTCGTCGTCGCTCTTGTAGATAGGGACGACCACAACTTGCACGGGGGCCAGGACGGGCGGTAGACGCAACCCCTGTTCATCGCCGTGGACCATGATGATCGCTCCCACCATCCGCGTACTCACACCCCAGCTCGTGCCCCAGCAATACTGGGTCTCGTTGTTCTGGTCGAGGTAGGTAACGTCGAATGCTTTGGCGAAGTTCTGCCCCAAGTTGTGAGATGTACCAGCCTGCAATGCCCTCTTGTCGCCCATCATGGCCTCGATGGAGTAGCTGGTCAACGCCCCGGGGAACTTCTCCGATTCCGACTTCCTGCCCACCAGGACAGGGATCGCCGCGTCAGTCCGTGCGAAGTCAGCATAGAGGCCCAAGATGCGCAGCGTCTCCTGCTCCGCTTCTTCGTACGTCGCATGCACGGTGTGACCCTCTTGCCACAAGAACTCCATGGTCCGCAGGAACAGCCTGGTTCGCAACTCCCAGCGAACCACGTTGGCCCACTGATTGATGAGTATCGGCAAGTCCCGGTAGGACTGAACCCACTGGGCGTACATGTGACCGATGATCGTCTCCGAGGTCGGCCGCACTACCAGAGGCTCCTCCAGTTCCTTACCTCCTCCATGGGTGACCACGGCGAGCTGCGGGGAGAACCCTTCCACGTGCTCCGATTCTCTCTCCAAGAAACTCATGGGTATGAAGAGAGGGAAGTAGGCATTGACGTGGCCGGTCTCCTTGAAACGTCTGTCCAACCCGCTCTTCACCGCCTCCCAGAGTTCGTATCCATACGGCTTGATGACCATACACCCCCGAACCGGCGAGTAATCCGCCAGGTCCGCCCTCTGAACGACTTCGTTGTACCAAGCAGAGAAGTCCTCACTGTGTGATGGCAGTCTCTGCGCCATTCTCCGAACCTCCTTCGTCATCTCTGGGTTGCTCGGTCGCACAAGCGCCTGGTCAGGACAAAGAAGAGTCTCGTCCTATAGGGACGAGACTCTGTCAAATCCCGCGGTACCACCCTACTTAGGCCGCTCTGTCCGCTCGAAGAAGGGCGTCCTCCTCTGCTTCAGGTGGACAGAACTGGCCTCTCTCGTCGAGAGTGTGGCCCCACAAGTGTGAGGCCATGCCCTGGCCGCTTAACGGTGGCCAACCGGCGCAACTTAGCGGATCCAGCACACACAATATCTGCGCTGCTCCTTTTCGCTCGCAGCTCCCGGGTCCGGTTCAGTCTGGGGCGATGCCAGCTCGCAGCACACGCCGGCTCTCTGTAATCTGCCGTCCAGGCCTACTATTCCCCGATCAACGCCGTTCGGCTTATCTGATATGTAGTTGAATGGCATCTTAGCGCCATTCCAGTGCCTTGTCAAGCGCGACCTCCATGGAGCCCCAGGAGCAACCCTGTCAGCCGCCTGCTTGAAGACAGATCCACCAGTCGAGCCATCCCACTCCTCTGTGCCCAACCCGTGCCTACTCCGCGACGAAATCTGTGACGTCGCTGCACTAGCCCTGGCGCCCGCATGATCGCGACGGAAACAGAACCCAGAGGGGCAGCCAAGCAGAGTGCAGACCTCTCACCCCTGCAAGAGCTTCTGCCACAACAGCCAGGTTAGATAGAGCAACAGCAACAGCCCAGCCCCCAGCAGCAGAAGATGTATGAGGCAACCGCCGACCTTCCTGATGACAGCGATCGCCCACCCCACCACCAGGAGAAGAATGAGGACTCCCACAACCAGGAACACCAGCGGTTGTACCATCAACGCCCCCGCCATCTTAGCGGCCTTCGATAGACTACCCTGCCGAAGGCAGAATGCTAGTCGCTTGCCACCACAAAGGCCACAGCATACCGGCGCGAGTGCGACAGGCTGATCGCAAACTCGTCCAGTCCGAGTTCCTCGGCCCGTTTTTTCGCGCGCCCGTGGAGCCGGACCAGGGGCTTACCCCGAGAATCCGGCAGAACTTCCATCTCCCGCCAGGTGACCCCGCGCAGTCCCGTGCCCAGGGCCTTGGACACTGCCTCCTTCGCCGCAAAGCGAACGGCCAGCTCCGGCACGTGGTTTCTACAGTGCTCCACCTCGGCATGAGTGTAGACGTGCGACAAGAAACGATGGCCCCAACGCTCCAACGCTCGGGCGATACGCTGTGTCTCGATGACGTCCACACCCACGCTCAGCATGGCTGTCCACCCGTCCTCTGGCAACGACTACGAGATGTCATCCGCCGTCTCTTCCAGTTCGATGGACTCTCCGGCGGCCAGTATCTCAGCAGGCTGGGCATGCTCCCCCTTCTCGTAGCCGCGACCTATGCCGCGGTAGGCGAAGCCAAGTTCCTGCATCTTCGTGGGCTCGTAGATGTTGCGACCATCTATGAGGACTGGCTCAGCCATCGACGCCTTCAGGCGAGCCATGTCCAGATGCTTGAATTCATTCCAGTCGGTGACCACGACCAGGGCATCGCTACCCTCCGCCGCCTCGTAGGCATCCTCACAGTACGTCACCTCGGGCATGATCTCCTTGGCACGCTCCATAGCCACCGGGTCGAAGGCCTTGACAGACGCCCCCTCGTTCTGGAGCAGGTGGATGATCTCCACCGCAGGAGCTTCACGCATATCGTCGGTGTTGGGTTTGAAGGCCAGCCCCAGTACGCCCACTGACTTGCCGTGCAGCGTACCCAGGTTGTCGCGCAGTGCCTGGACCACTCGCCTCCTTTGGTCCCGATTGATCTCTATCACAGCTCTGAGCAGTTGAGGGTGGCACCCGTGGATAGCCGCCATGTGGGCAAGGGCCTTGACATCCTTCGGAAAACACGAGCCTCCCCACCCCACGCCGGCGTCGAGATAGGAGTGGCCAATACGCTTGTCATATCCCATACCTATGGCCACCTCTTTGATGTCGGCACCCAGTTGCTCACAGATGGAAGCTATCTCGTTCACGAAAGAGATCCTGTTGGCCAGGTAGGCGTTGGAGGCGTACTTGATCATCTCGGCTGTACGCAGGTCGGTCACGATGATCGGCGCACGCAGAGAGAGATACAGTTGGGCCACCTTCTCGCCCGCCTGCCGATTAGTGGAGCCCAGAACTATGCGATCCGGATGCAGAAAGTCATTGATGGCCGACCCTTCACGTAGAAACTCAGGGTTGGACACCACGGCGAACTCGAGGCCTGCTGGTAGATGCCCCTCCACGATCTCAGCCACCCAATCGCCTGTCCCGATAGGTACTGTGCTCTTGTTCACAATGACCAGTGAGTTGGTCATGTTGGCGGCGATCATCTCTGCGGCCATTCTCATGTACTTGAGATCGGCCTCGCCTTCGCTACCCGAGGGCGTGTCCACCGCGATGAAGGCGAACTCGGCACCCTTCAAGCCATCGCCGTACGAGGTGGTGAACGTTAGCCGCTCAACCTTGATGTTCCGTTCTACCATCTCCTGCAAACCGGGTTCGTAGATCGGCAGCTTACCACGCTTCAGTCCGGCGACCTTGGCCTCATCTATGTCTACGCAGACCACCTCGTTTCCCAGGTCGGCAAAGCACGCACCGGTGGTGAGACCAACGTATCCACCGCCTCCAATCACGCAGATCTTGCTCATTAGAACACCTCACCCACAGTAGTCAAATAGCCAGCGCAACCACGGGCGCACCGACTAGCCTCCAAACCTTCTGTTCCGCGTCACTGACCTACCAGTTCGCTCACTGTCCTTCCCAACCTCACGCTGTAGTTCATCCCCCGATCCTGAGGGTAGATCTGAGTGGTATTGGCCAGGTACAAGCCCTTCACCGGCGTCTCGTGAGAAGGGATCCTGCCAGAATAGCCACAGGTGATGATCGGCTGCGCTGCATCGTCACGATACAACCACATCTCCTCCAACCAATCCAGGTCAAAATCCGAGTTGATCCTCCTCAGAGACGGCAGATAACGGTCCAGCAACTCCTCAGCCGAAGCCGAGTATAGAGGATCGGAGCTGGAGACGTAGTTGCTCAGATAGAGGATGTGCTTCCCGTTGTAGTTCTCCGGTGGGATCAGGTTGGTATGCTCGATAGCACCCACGAACGGGAAGCTCGCATCGCTGATATTCAGCCAGTAGATGCGAGATAGTGACCGCTTCAGTTTGAGCACCAGACACAGTGCTGACTGGTACGACACGTCTCGCAATCGATTCGCGTAGTCGGCAGGCAAATCAGGCGCTATCTCCAGGAAAACGAAGGAAGGTACGGTGGCAATCACCCTGTCCAGCGGCCACGACTCGCCTGCCACCGCGCCCACAAGCCTGGAGCCGTCCACGGCGAGCTTGTCGACGGCCGCCCCGGTCAGTATCTCCCCGCCTCGAGACGTGATCCCATCCGCCAGCGCATCGATGAAGGGCTGGAAGCTGCCCTTCATGTAGCCCAATAGCTCCTTCGCCAGTCCCTTGCTCCTCGATCCAACGCGGTCCTTGAACTTGCTGTACAGCCAGGCCATAGTCACTCGATCGGAGTACTCCCCAAACTTCGCACGCAGCAGAGGATGGAAAATGACCTCGTAGGCCTGCTCACCTGCGTATCGGCGCATCCACTCCTGAGCGGTGAAGTCCTCCAGCTCTCGCCAGTCGCCAAACCTCTGGAGGTACAAAGTCACCAGCCCAGCCCTGATGCGCTGCCAGATCCCCAGAGGCTTGAAGCTAAGCAGGTCGAAGGGCGTCACGAAATCGTAGATCTCGCCCTGGTAGAAGAAGCCCACCTTCGAGGCGAGCCACTCCATTCTGCGCATGAGACCCAACTCCTCCAGAAGCTCCATCATCTCCGCGTCGCCGGTGAAGATGTGGTGGTAGTACCTCTCCAGGGGCGTGCCCTCCACCTCGAAGGTGCTAGCCTGTCCGCCGAGATACGGCTCCCTCTCGAAGAGGACCACACGATGGCCTTTCTTGGACAAATGATAGGCCGCTGTCAAGCCAGTCAGACCGCCGCCGACAACGCCGATCTTCACAGCCCCACATCCTCCTGCACAGCCGAATCGTTTGGCGCTGCATCGGTCTCGGAGACTCGCAGGTCCTCCATCTCACCCCAACTGATGCTCTCCCGCCAGGCGAAGTATGCGCCCACAGCGGTGATGGGGAACCACAAGGCGGCGTGCAAGGCCAGCATGAAGCTGGTCGCTGTATAACGGGCGACCCCGAACAAGACCAGGCTTTCGATCCCAGCCACCTCGAAGGTGCCCAGATAGCCAGGAGTGGAGGGAATCGTTGTAGCCAAATTGACAATGGCACAGGTGAACACCAGCACGTAGAAAGGTTGGTCGAAGGCGAAGCCTTGCATCACGAACCAGTACTTCCATGTCTCGACCAACCACAAGATGATGGAGATGCCCATGATGAAGACCATGTCGCGCCCACTGCGGAGCACCTGAAGTCCATCCAGGAACTTCCCCAGCAGGCCAACCACCTGGGCTCGGAAACGTCCCGGCACCAACCGAGCCACCATCCACTGATACACCCTCTCGGCCCTCGAAGGGGAAGATGCAATCAGAAAGAAAGCCAGCAGGGCGCCAAAGAAGAAGAGACTCATGAACGGCAGCAACTGGCTCAAGAACTCGTTGGTCGGTACGAGGGGGAGCACAGCGAAAACGAAGACGAGCATGGTGATGCCGTCGAAGATCCGCTCCACCAGTATGGTACCCAGGCTTGCGCTGGCACTCACCGACTCTTTCCTCTTCAACACGTAGGCGCGTATCACCTCGCCGGCCCTGAAGGGAAACACGTTGTTGCCCATGTACCCTATGGTGACCACAGGAAGCAGGCTACCCATGCCAACGGACTTAATGGGGCGCAGCAGGTATTTCCAACGATAGGCCCGCAACCACACGGCGCCAAAATAGACAATGATACCCGGTATCAGCCACAGGTAGTTCGCATGCCGCAGGCCCTCCCACACCTCCGGCAGGTTCTGACCACGAAGGGCATATACAAGGAAGACGACGCTGATAGCGACGCCCAGCCAGAATCTCCATCTTCTCCACATGACGCTTTATCTTACCCCAAGGACCCCCAAAAGGCCAACCTCTTACGCCTACTGCTTTGACATCCGCACCTCGATGTGCTATCATACCGCTGGTATGTTCCACACACAGAGAGCCTCCTAATGTACATGAAAGCGGGTCAATCCCCTCAACCTTATCCTTGGCGAATACTCCTTGTTGGCGAGGCTGTCCGAGAACACCCCGTTGAGGAGGGAATGCGCTGATGAGATTCAGACTGCTGTCGAACAGAGACATGGAAGCCATAGATTCACTGAAGGAATCTCATGGCGGATCGAAGGAGATCGCTGACACAATCGAGAGAATGAGAGACTACGAGACCAGGAAGAGGATCCTCGCCGCCACAGAGTACGGTGAGATGATGGAAGAAGCAGAGGAACTGGTCAAGAAATTCGCCAAGGTAGAGGACTTCGAAGAGGCACACAGCATCGCATACAAGGATGGGATGGGCACCGCCACATCTCAAGTCTCGGGGTTCCAGGGTGCACGCGTCACCCACCGCTGTATGCGCGGGATCGCCGAGAGCGCTGCCACGGAAGTCCCTGCCCTGGTGCCCGCCGAAATGATCTCGGTCGTGGCCATGACCGAAGACTACGTCTACCACGGCAACCTGATGGCCACGCTGGCCATGGCCGAGAACATCATGCGAGTAGAATGGTTCTGCTCGACCAACCTGGTCGGCACCCCCTTGCCCCACAAGAGGTTCAAGGACGTCGAGAGTGCCACAGGCGTAACCTTCAATACCGCGCCTGCCGGCGACGATCTATCCCAGTTGATCCTTGTGAACCAGGGTACCTTCTTCGGCAACTTCGGAGGTATCGAGGTCGCCAACGACAATCACCTCATCTACCTGGACGGCATCACCCGCGCCGCCAAGACCACCGGCGCCAACTTCTTCCTGAATCCTAGCTGGAGCAGCATTATCGCTACCTGCTACTACGCGCGCGACATCCCCAACCTTTTCATCAAGGTCTCCATGTTGCTCTCGACCCAGAACCTGATGCAGTTCCGGATGCTCCTGAACATCATGAGCGAGTACCTGAGGGACGACAAGACGAGTCCCATCCGCGAGATCAACATCGGCAATGCAGTGTCGCCGGAGAACTTCATCAAGTGCAGCCAGGAACTACAAGAGAGCGGCATCAAGAGTCTGAGCCTCGCCGCCCACATCCTGATCAACCCCGATCTGGGCCGGGCCGGTTTCGACTGGTTCGACGAATCTCTCAAAATCCTGGAAAGCGGGCACAACCTGACCTTCAAGTACGAGAGCGATGGCCACAGCAGAGAGTTCGACACGATGGAGGCCTACTTCTTACCCGAGGAAGAGCGCAAAGCCCACGCCACCGAGATCGGTGATGTTGTCTACTACAAGACCCTTCAGTGCACCAAGCACGCAAGGGAGTATATGCAGAGAGGCATCCCTGTCAGCTTCGGCCTGAGTTCTCACAGATAGCAGAAACGGCAGACCGAGAGGCCCATATCAGCAACGCGGCCTGCAAGGAGATATGCTGCGCGTGTCTTTGACCGTGCCATCCGGCGGCCCGGGCCGCCCTCTGCGAGGACGCGGACCCCGCACAAGCAACTGTCTTGTTCGCCCTCGGGAAGTCACCTCTAGCGCTGCTGGTGAGCTGGGTTCGCAACCAACTCCAAGCTACCCTGGTCCGCAGAGTAGGCCCGCTCGGCTGGAGAGTTGCCATTCGAGCACCCCTCGAGTCCATCACGGCGCCTATTGCACACGGGGTGCAGACTCTGAAGCCAAGACCTCTTGCCATGCAGGCATGTCCCCGTCGGCCGCTGCAATCAGATGTCTCTGGAGGAACAACCCATGAAAGGAACCACCTATCGCCCAGGGGGCATCAATCCAGCCCTGATCACGCCCTTCACACAGGATGACAGTATAGACGAGGAGGCACTCCGCAAGCTTCTACGCTTCGTAAGACCCCACGTGGACGGAGTCGTCCCCTGTGGCACCACCGGTGAGTTCGTGTACCTGTCCCACGACGAGCGTCGTCAGGTGCTCGAGATCTGTATAGACGAAGTCGGATCCCAGCTCCCGGTCATCGCGGGCACGGGTGCAGCCTCGACCCGCGAGACCATTCAGTTGGCCCGGCACGCCGAGGAAGCTGGCGCCACCGCCTGTCTCATAGTCACGCCATACTACCTGCACCCTTCGGACAAAGGGATCTATCAGCACTTCTACGAAGTGGCGAAGGCCATCGATTTGCCCATTATCATGTACAACATCCCCCAAACCGTGGATGCCTATCTTCCGCGACAGGTCCTGGAGGACCTCAGCGAGATCGACAATATCGTGGGCCTCAAGGATTCCTCGGGGAATCTTCCCTACACCATGGAGGTCCTGGAAATGACCCAAGGACGGCTGGACGTCCTGGTGGGTCACGATGAGGTTGTCCTGCCAGCTCTGGCCGCTGGCTGCAGCGGCGCGATCCTGGCCAGCGCCCAGGTCTTCCCTGACGTCTGGCAGGAGGTCTTTCGCAAGGTGCAGTCCGGGGACATAGAGAGCGCCCGCGAGTTGCAGATGCAGGTGCAGAAACTGGCTCGCATCTTCGTGCGGTACGGCGGCGGCGTGGCTGTCAAGGCGGCGCTGAACATGATGGGGGTCGAAGTGGGCCGCCCCCGCCGCCCCTTGAAGCCGGTGGGCGGTGCTCTGATCCACGAGACCAGGGCGGAGATCCAGCTTGAACTAGAGAAGCTGGGCAAGATACAACCCCAGGATGTGAGCTGGGCCATGCCCAAAGGACCGATGGAAGACAGATTCAACGACATCGGTATCACGGCGAAAGCCGCCGAAGACAGCAGCGTCCTCCTGGGGATGGCCACTGAGGGCGATCAACAAGAGAGAGCAGGCATAGACCTGATCGTGGGGACCAAGAGCGGCCCGGTAGGACTAGCCTACGCGAGGCAGCTTACCCATCCCCGGCACGGCTATGAAGCCCTGACCACCATCGCCGAACCCAATCTCGCCGTCAAGCCGTCCACACTCATCGTCCCCACCATTGAACTGGTGAATCTGCGCCAGGCCAGCATGGTATACGGCCCCACTCAGGCCGCGGTAGCCAAGGCCATCGTGGATAGCATCGAAGAGGAGACTATCCCCGTGGAAGACCTGGACCGGGTGGTCATGATCGCCAAGGCCACCATCCATCCCAGAGCGCTGGACCGACACCAACTGTACTTCAACGTTCATTCCGCTATGAAGAAGGCCATCGAGATGGCCTTCCCAAGAAATCGCACAGGCTAGTCTCACACCAGGAGGAAACATGCGAGAGTGCAAGGTAGACGAGAATAGGGCCGATTGCCCCTGCACCTATGAGCCCTGCAGTCGTAAGGGCCTCTGCTGCGAATGCATCCAATACCACTGGAGCCACGGCGAACTACCGGGATGTGTCTTCCCCCCGGAGGTCGAGAGAACATACGATCGTTCCATCGCACGGTTTATCGCCACGTACAGTAAGC
>CAZOBP010000095.1:0-11099 GCA_964577995.1 uncultured Anaerolineales bacterium | reverse complement strand
CCGATGATCTCATCTTGTTCCGACTGAGGGTTGTTGCAGGCTGTGTGCGCGGCAACCTTCAGAGGGAAATCCCTATCACTCATAGCGAACATTGCCCTTGGGGGCACGTGATCTGGACTGTTCTCGCCCGCGCCGATAGGTTCACCACACAAATAACAGAATGGTAGATCCCTTGCTGGTCGAATGCTGGCTTGCGTGTACAGCTCAGGCATTGTGCATTCCCGTAGCGCTTCCCGCAGGCACCAATGTGCTCTCACTCGACGCAACTGACCGCCGCAGCGGCTTGCGCGATGTACTGAGCTTCAACCAGAACCCGGCAATTCCAGAGGGTGGTCGACGAACTGCGCGAGAGTGCCCTCCAGCGCGGCGACCGGCTGGGCCACACATCACCGTGATGCTCAACGCCCTGCCACCTCGGCAGCCGTCGCAAGCAATGCCTTGATCGTGGTCCGGGCTTTCGTCCAACGTTTCGGCGTTGTCTCGGTGAGGGTGTCCAGCGCTTGCTGGATTTCCATAACGCCCTCTTTCCACACACCTTCGAACTCCGTTTGGGCAGCGCAGGCCGACAGCGCATTGTCGACGACTTCGAGCAACGCCAACCCCAAGTCGCTCTTAGAATACGCCACCACGACATCATACAGATACAGGATACTCGTGCAAAGGCTGCGCATGACTTGCACGCTTCTCATGTACTCTGTAGCGTGCTCACCAATCCAATCAAGGCGCCCAATCGCCTTCTTCAGATCAGCTAGGTCCTTATCCCTGATCGCTATGTGTTCCGGCCCGGGTAGTGCCCAGAACAGATGGTGTATCCGTTCCGCACATTGGGCCGTAACTGACGCGTCACCCCAAACGCTACCATACAGTATGGTGGTGATCGCGTCCAACGCTTCCTCTCGCATACCAAGATAGATGTAGTAGGCTTCGATCTGCTCAAGAGCCTCAATGCGCCGCGCGGTGTCCAGAAGCGTAATGGCTTGCACCATCAACTGGGATATCCCACCGCGGAGCACAGCCGCTTCGACCTCGCCAAGAGCGGATTCGCTTTCGAGAGCGGAGACATTCAGACTCTCCCACTCTCTCTTGTACCGCCGCAGTTCCTCAGCTGTGAAGCGCCGCCCCAGACCTTGGTCTGAGGTCACGCGACTGTGGCAATCTAGACAAAGGACTGCTAGATTCTCAATCCTGTTGTTGGACGGATTCTCGTCCATGTGATGTATCTGCACATGTTTGGAACTGTCATGGCAGATGCAGCAGGTGTGACGATTGCGGAACATCAGTTCGTCGGCTACCGTGCCCTGGAGTGGCCGCCTGCGTTTCCTAGGAGTCACTGGATGTTCTCCATGCATGGTCGCCAATTGCCGCATCGGGACCAAGTCATCTGAGTCGGACATGAGCAACACATCGGTGCCTGACTGCCTCTTCGCCCAATTGCCTCGGCCTAGCCACTGAGTTCTGCTAGACGCTGCCCGCTAGGCATGCTGCAAGAGCGATGTTCCATGGTGTAGCATATACGACTGGTTGGAAGCAGCATACACAGATTCTAGCACCAGAGCCTCAACGAGTCTAGTCAGAGAGCAGGCCCGCAGACGAGGATGAGAACCAGAAGTGCACACTGGACAGGGTCCGAGCGCACTCGTTCACCAGCTTCGCGGCGCCCTCCTTAGCGCCGAATCGCTGTCGACAATGAGAAAAGCCGCTGCTTGCAGACAGCGGCTTGCCATCGAGCAGAGCAAAGGACCCTCAGACCTGATCCTTCAACTTCGGCCTGAACTTGTACCCGTAGACGATCAGGCCATCCTCGCCATACTCCCTCAACCGGCGCGTGACCATCTCCACGGGCATACCCACGTAGACCTCCTCAATGTCCACATCGGTGAGCTGCGCTGCGACCAGAGGACCTTCGTCCAGCCGGACCAGGCCCGCCGGATAGGGCACCAGACCTTCGTAGCCGGAGGGTGCATCGTAGACCACAGTGTAAGAGTAGACAGCGCCCTGGCCCTTGAGGTTGCAGGCCTGGAGGTTCCGCGACTTGCACCGGGTGCAGATGTAACGCCGTCCGAGCATCCTGGCGCCGCATTCCTCGCACTGCGTGCCCATCAGTCTGTAGCGTTGATCCTGTAGTCGCCAGTGTCTGGCCAGGCTCATGCTCACCTCTCGCCTACCTGGGGCCCTTGAGGATGTGGGTCACCGCCGTAGCACCGGTGCCACCCAGACTCTGCGTCATGCCCACCCACGCATCGACCTGATTGGCCCCGGCCTCGCCCAGCAACTGCTGGCACACCTCGACGATCTGATACACCCCAGCAGCGCCCACGGGATAGCCTCTGCCCTTCAAGCCCCCCATAGTGCAGATGGGAATGCTGCCCCCCAGCCCGATCTCACCCTCCATGGCCAGCCGCACACCTTGACCCTCCGAGGCGAAGCCACAGGCCTCCAGGGAAAGGGCAGACAGAATGGCGAAGGCGTCGTGGGGCTCGAAGAGGTCTATCTGCTCCGGGGCCACTCCAGCCTGAGCGTAAGCCCCTTGGACCGACTCGTGCGCTGCATGCAGGAACAAAGGATTGCCTCGATCATGGAGGGCCACGGAATCCGTAGCCGATGCCGAACCCACTATCTCCACCGTTGCCCTCTTCCGGGTGCCCACCACTTGTTCTGAACAGAGCACCACCGTGGCGGCGCCATCCGCCGCGGGCGCGGAATCCAGCAGGCTGATAGGATCGGCCACCAGTCGGGCCTTCTCGAAGGCCTCCACCGTGATCGGGCGCCGGAACATCGCATACTCGTTGTTCACGGCGTTCTGGTGGGAGTTGACGGAGAAGGGGGCAAAGTCCCTGCGCTCGCAGTCGTACTCGTGCATGTACCTGCGCATCAGCAGCGCGCTGAGGCCCACGGGGGACAGACCCTGAACCCCCTCATACTCCTCATCGGCGGACGTGGCCAGGGCCTCTTCGACGGCGGGCCCAGCCAGGTCGGACATCTTCTCTACGCCGGTCACGATGACGACGTTTTGTAGCCCGCTGGCCACGGCTATGTATCCCAACCTTACGGCCGCGCCACCCGAACCACCGGCCGCCTCGACGCGCACAGCCTCGGTACCCGTCAGGCCGGCGAAATCAGCGATCAGGGCGGCGATGTGCTCTTGCCCGGTCAGCTCACCCCCGAGCGCATTGCCCACGTACAAAGCATCCGCTCCCTCGACCTCTGCTCGCTCTAGCGCCTCGAGAATGGAACTGGTGGCCAGATCACGAGCGGAACGGCCCCAGTGTTCCTGAACCCGTGTCTGACCGAAACCAGTTATGTATACCTTCCTCAATACCTGCAAGACCTCCTTCGGCTTGCTCCTCGTGCCAGAGAAACCGCGGGCCCTAGTACATCACCAACTTGCCCCGCTGCCTGGCGTATCGGGCGTAGTCTATCTCTCGCCGCCGATTCACGTAGTCGCGCACCGAAGGCAGCGGATTCCTGCCCCTGGTGATGCGCTCTGTGGTCACGAACGAGAAGGCATCGCTTCCGGCACCCGACCCGAACGAGGCCAGGAGGACTCTCTCGCCGGGGTCCGCCTTGTCCAGCACGGCGGCCAATCCCAGGGCCGCCGAAGCAGCATAGGCGTTGCCGATGAACGGCACCAACAGGCCGTCCCTGTATTGATCCTCCACGAACCCCAACCGCTGTGCCACCCTCTTGGGGAACTTGCTGTTGGGCTGGTGGAAGACCACCCTGTCGTAGTCGTCTGGGTCGTAGCCCAGGTCACCCATCAACTGCTGCACGGCCATCATGGTGTGGGTGAAATACGCAGGCTCGCCGGTGAATCGGTTGCCGTGAGTCGGGTACTGCTGGCCCGGCCTGCGGAAGAAATCCGGTGTGTCGGAGACGTAGGAAAACGATCCCTCCAGGTAGGCCATGCTCTCTTCCTTGGGCCCCACGATGAAGGCTGCGCCACCAGCCCCCGCAGTGTACTCGAGCTGATCGCCAGGTCTGCCCTGAGCAGTATCCGCGCCGATGGCCATGGCATACTCGGCCATGCCCGAGCCTACGAAGCCGATAGCCGCCTGCATCGCTTCGGTCCCTGCCTTGCAGGCGAACTCCCAGTCAGCGGCGCTGGTGTGTGGCGTGGCCCCCACGGCCTCTGCAACTATCGTCGCCGTCGGCTTCACCGAATAGGGCTTGGATTCGCTGCCCAGCCAGATCGCCGACAGCTTGTCGGGATCCAATCCTGCCTTGCGCAGCGCGTTCCTGGCAGCCTCGATGGCAATGGTCGTGGTGTCCTCGTCCAGACCAGGCACCGCCTTCTCCTCCAGTTGGAGATTGTCCTCCCCCATCTTCCACACCCGGGAGATCTCCTCGGCGGTGATCCTGTAGCGAGGCACGTACGCCCCATAGCCCACGATTCCCACATCTCTAAGAGGTTTCATCATGACGAACTGTATCCTCCTCGGTCCAGTGTGATCTCAAGACAACTCACGCACCAGCTCTTCGGCCCTGTCCAGCCGAATAACTCCCTCCTCCACCATCCGCCCTGCCACCTGGTCCACCAACGAGCCAGGCGCTCCGGCGGCGATGGCCATGCTTCTGGCATGAAGTTGCATGTGGCCGCGCTGGATGCCCTCGGTAGCCAGAGCGCGCAGAGCGGCAAAGTTCTGAGCCAGGCCTACGGCCACCACCACCTCAGCCAACTCCTGCGCACTGCGCACCCCCAGGACCTTCAGAGCCACGCGCGCTGCGGGATGGGCCTTCGTAGCCCCACCGACGATGCCCACCGCCAGGGGCATCTCCAGCATGCCCACGAGGTTCCCGTCAGTATCTGATTCCCAAACGCTCAATGAGCTGTACTCTCCCGACCGCGCAGCGTAAGCGTGAGCCCCGGCCTCGACCGCTCTCCAGTCGTTGCCCGTGGCCACGAGCACCGCGTCGATCCCGTTCATAATCCCCTTGTTGTGGGTGGCCGCTCGATAAGGATCCACCTCTGCCAGAGCGTAGGCCTGGACTATCCCTTCGGCCACCTCAGGACCTTGGAAGCCCTCAGGGGCCAGTGCTTCGGCGGGAATGACCGCCCTGGCCCGGGCCAGTCGCCGGTCGGCCAGATTGGACAGTATGCGCAGGAGCACCTTCCCTCCCGCTATCTCTCCCACCAGCGGCGCCAGCGCCTCCACCGCCGTGTTGACGGCGTTGGCCCCCATCGCATCTCGGCAGTCGTAGATGAGATGCACCACCAACATGGGACCCGCCAGCGTGTCCGCCAGCACGCGGACCTCCATATCCCTGGCCCCGCCCCCAAGTTCCACCAGGACTGGATCCTGCCTGTTGGCCACGGCCAGCAGCGCCTCTCGCTCGGCCATCAGCCTGAGGCGTGCACCATGGGGATCATCAACATCCAGCACCTGAATCTGCCCGATCATCTGAGGGGCCGTAGCCTCCGCTGTGAACCCTCCCCCTTCACGGACGATCTTGGCCGCGTTGCTGGCCGCCGCCACCACCGATGGCTCCTCGATGACCATGGGCACCAAGCGGTCCTGGCCGTTGATCTGGAAGTTGACCGCGATCCCCAGCGGAAGAGCGAAGGTTCCCACGACGTTCTCGCTCATCCTGTCGGCCTGAGCGAGGTCAAGTCCCTCCGCAGCACTGAGGATGGCGACCTCTTCCTCGGTCAATCCAGCACGGGCCTGGACTTCCCTCAGACGCTCGGCCGGAGTCAGCTTGTAGAACCCCGGAATCCGCGAACCGACACTAATGGCAGACCTCCCTCGGCCGAAACCGAAGCATACAAAAAAGAATCCACAACCACCCGTTGTGGGTTCCTCCAACACCATGACTATGATAACATAGCGCGACTGTCAAAACCTACCAGATCTCCGCATCAATCCTCCGGAGAGCAACGGGGTGTTGACGGCGGCGCGGCGCACCTCCTGACCCGACCTTGTCCACTCGACCAGCGTGGGCTCGGAATCGCTCCTTCGACACGGCCTACCAGGGAAACGTCCGGCACCGTCTTCAGTGGGGAGGCCAACACGCGTTCCACATCCTCGATCGCTCCGATTGACAGGGCAAGCTCTCGCCGCTATAATGCGCGCAGCGCGCCTGGACAGCGCCAACGCGGAGAGGGAGGCGGAGGATGCTTGCTTTCTCACTCAACGAGGAGTTGCTTGCCGTGAAGGCCTTGGCCAAGGAGTTCGCGAAGAACGAAATCGCTCCTGTGGCGGCCGAGCACGATCGCCAGGCCAGACACCCGAGGGAGATCATCGAGAAGGCCCATGAAGTGGGCCTGATGAACATGACTGTACCCCAAGCGTATGGCGGAGCCGGCCTGGGAATGCTGGAGACCTGCCTCGTGAGCGAGGAACTCTCCGCCGCCTGCTCTGGTATCGGCATCGCCATCTTGGCCAACACGCTAGCCCTCGCTCCACTGATGCTAGCAGGTACCAGTGACCAGATGGAACGACACATGGGTCCTCTCTGCGCGGGACCCCACCTCGCAGCCCTGTGCATGACCGAGCCCAACGCCGGCTCCGACGTGGGCGCCATCAGCAGCAGCGCGACCCTGCAAGGCGACCACTACATCATCAGCGGCACGAAGACCCTCATCGACAACGGCGGAGTAGCACAGCTCTACTGCGTCTTCGCTTCCACCGATCTGGAACTGGGCACCAAGGGTATTTCGGCCTTCGTCGTTCCTGCTCACCTGCCAGGCGTCTCCGTGGGCAAGCACGAGGACAAGATGGGCCAGCGAGCCACGAGCACGACCGAGGTTATTCTCGACAACGTGGCCGTACCCGTCCAGGATCGTTTGGGGGATGAGGGTCAGGGGTTCAAGGTATTCATGGACACGCTCAGCCGGCACAAGCCCTGGATCGCGGCCGCCTCTGTGGGAGTGGCTCGCGCTGCCCTGGAAGCGGCGACGGGATACGCCCAGCAGCGAGTGCAGTTCGGCCGGAGCATAACGTCGTTCCAGGCTGTCCAGTTCAAGCTGGCCGACATGGCTATCAAGATAGAGGGCGCCCGCCTTCTAGCCTGGCAAGCAGCTTGGCTCGTGGACCAGGGGCTGCCACACGGTCTCCAGTCAGCCATCGCGAAGTGCTACGCGTCAGACGTGGCTATGGAGGTCACCACAGAGGCGGTGCAGGTCTTCGGAGGATACGGCTACGTCAAGGAGTATCCCGTGGAGAAACTGATGCGGGATGCGAAGGCCTTCCAGATCTACATGGGCACCAACGAGATACAGCGCTATCTCATCTCCCAAGACCTTCTTCGCTGAGCGGCGCTGACCTCGGTTTGTGGATCGGCCAGCTATGGAGCCGAACGAAAGGAGCGCCCGACGGGTTGGGCGCTCACAGAAACTCCAGCCAGACTATAGAGTGAGTAACCCTGATCATCTCGAAGTGCTCGGCTTGCCGTCTGTCACTTCGAAGCGGTAACCAACGCCTCTTACCGTCCGAATGAGGACGGGCTCACTCGGCTTGACCTCAACCTTCGTGCGAAGCCATCGTATGTGTACGTCGAGCGTTCTCGTATCCCCGAGGTAGTCTGTGTCCCAGACTTCCTTCATCAACTGCTTGCGGGTGAGCACCTCACCGCCGTTCCTAATCAGAATCTCCAGCAGGGCGCACTCTTTGTACGTCAGGTGGATGGGAGTCCCATCTTTGACCACGCAGCGCTCGTCCAGATCGAGGGTCAGATCACCGGCCCGTAGCTGCCGCGAGGCCTTCTTCCCCTTGCTCGAAGAAGCCCTCCTTCTCGCCATCGCCCGACGGCCCCCTTACCCTGTTGAACTAGTGTCACCATTGCCGGGATGTAAAAAGAGAAGCTAGCGGATCAAGGACTCTGTACCTATGAGGCTGTTCCTACGAAGTCGGGCGACCCCGCCGCACGGACGTGGGATTACCCGGAAAGCGCCCTCCCGACCCAGGAACTGCGAGGGACACGATCGGCACTAGTATACACCTAACCGGACAGCGTGTCAAACCTCAGTGCCTGTTTTCGGGTGTGCGAGGAGTGCGCGGGGCCTAGGTGACGCGAGGTACTCGCGCCAGTATCTCAGAGACGACCTCGTAGTTGATGGTGCCGAGCCTATCCGCTACTTCTCCAACCGTGATTCGCTCGTCGCCCTGCTGTCCAATCAGCACAACCTCATCGCCTTGCCTCACGTTGGCTATGTGGCTGACATCGATCATGGTCTGGTCCATGCAAACCTGGCCCACCACCGTAGCTCTCTGTCCCTTGATCAGCACATCTCCCGAGCGCTTTGGCCCGCGGCGAAAGCCGTCGGCATACCCGACCGGAATGACCGCGATCCGCGCCTGGCCCTCTGTCTTGAAGGTACATCCATAGCTGACGTAGCTTCCCGAAGGGAGTTCCTTAACCTGGGCGACCTGGGTCTTGAAGGACAGCGCGGGTTCGAAGCCATCGGAGCAGGGCACGTCAGGAGAGGGATCAAGTCCATAGATCGCGATCCCAGGACGCACCATGTTGAAGTGGGACTCGGGGTACGAAATCACCGCGGCACTGTTAGCAGCGTGTACGTATCTGAAGTCGATGTCGCTCTCCTTCAGCTCCTGGAGCACTCGTCGGAACGATGCCAGTTGCTGCTCGGTGTATTGACGACCCCAGTCAGGCACACCTCGCGCGTCGGGCGCATCGGCGACGGCCAGATGAGTGAATATCCCTTCCACAACAATCCCCGGTAGAGCCTGTAGTTCCCTCACGAAGCCCAGGACATCGCCAGGCGGAAGACCGAGTCGCCCCATACCCGTATCCACTTTGACGTGTACCTTGACTTCGGAGTCCAGATCCACGGCAGCTCGGGATAGCGCTCTGGCTACATCGAGAGAGAAGACAGTCACAATCACGTTTTTGAGCACAGCCTCTCGGGCCTGCCAGGCAGGCGTATAACCCAGGATCAGAATAGGGGCGGTGATATCCGCCCTGCGCAAAGTGGTGGCCTCGTTCAGACAGGCCACCCCAAGCATGTCCACACCGTTAGTGAGAGCGGTCTGCGCCACCTTGACCGCTCCGTGGCCGTACGCATCGGCCTTGAGGCTGGCTATGATGCCGACACTTTCCCCCACCATCCTCTTCAACTGCCGCACGTTATTGGCTATAGCACCCAGGTCTATCTCTACCCAGGTGGGCCGATCGGGCTTGCTGATGTAGATCTGCTTCCAGGCTGCGCTCTGGCGCACCAACACCGAGCTCGCAGTGGCCGGATCAAGGATGAGCCGCTCAACTACGTCCTCCATGCGGGCCTCGACGTCCCCCTTGACCAGGACGACGTCACCACGCTGCATCAAGTCCAGTACACTTCGCACGGCATCGTCGGTGGTGTAGGTCACGAACGTGCGATCCCCGCTCAACCCCGCGTTCTGGGCCTCGTTGGCTATGAGTCGGGCGCGATCACCCTTGACCACCAGATAGTCCACCACCTCCGCAGCACGACGTCCCACCTCACGATGCCCCTCCTCCTCATAGGAGCCCAATCGCAGCATGTCCCCCAGAATGGCAATCCTTTGGCCGCCATCAAGCTCCTGGAGCACATCGAGTCCAGCCAGCGCTGAGGCGGGACTGGCGCTGAAGCTGTCATCCAAGAGGAGAGTGTCGTTGACACCCGGGAGAGGGTTGAGCCGGCCTTTGACGGGATGCAGGTGGGACAAGGCACCGAGAATGTCTTCCCAGCTCATCCCGTACGCTACACCAACACCGGCCGCCGCCAGAGCGGTGTAGACGCTGTGTCTGCCAAGCAGCGGGGCTCTGGCTTCAAACTCCGATCCCCGGTAGCGGATGCGGAACTGCAAACCCCGGCGGCTCATCTGTATGTCCTGGGCTCGGATGTCGGCGCCGGCTTCGGTCCCGTACGTCACAACCTGCGCCGAGGTCCTGTCTCTCATGGCACGAACTCGAGAATCATCATAGTTGAGAATCGCCCACCCGTCTTCTGGCAAGGCCTCGACCAGCTTGCCGTTCTCTCGAGCGATGCTGTCGAGAGAGCCAAGGTACTCCAGGTGGGTGTGGTTGACCACCGTTACCACGGCGATTCGGGGCGAGGTCATGCGGCTGAGTTCCTCGATCTCACCGTAACTGTCGCAGGCCATTTCCAGCACGGCCCTCTGGTGCTGTGGCAAGAGGCGGCCCAGAGCTATGGGCAGACCATACCGACCGTTATAGTTGCCGAAGTTCTTGAACACGCGGAAGCCTCTCTCGAGAACTGCCGCGGCCGCCTCCTTGGTGCTGGTCTTGCCGCTGCTGCCCGTGACTCCCACGACCTCCACATCCAGTTTGGTGAGGACATACGACGCCCAGTGAGCCAGCGCCTGCTGGATGTCGTCCACCTGTACACACGTCACCCCATACTGGGACAGGTCTTTTCCCCGCTCACACAGCACACCGGCGGCCCCATCACGGCACGCCTGATCGATGTAGTCGTGCCCATCTGCCTTGTCGGTCTTCACCGCCAGGAAGAGCTCGCCGCGCTTCAGGATGCGGGAGTCATAGCAGAAATCGCTGAACTCCGTCCCGAAGACTCGACCGTACACCGTGCCTGCGGTGGAATGGAGGATGTCTTCGAGGTAGATCATTCATACTCCCCGGCCTGCGCAACAGCCGACGAAGGCACCGACCCCCCGTCGTGCGCTCAGACTCCCTTGCCGGCTCGCCAGTACAGCACCGCGCCGAAAACAGCGAGTGCGGCACCTACCGCGCTTCCGGCAAGCTGCTTGTAGCCGAAGACAAGTGGCTGTGCTCCAAGGCCTATGATGTCGGCCATCGCTGACCCCAGTAGCACCACTACGCCCACGACAATCAAACCAACAGCCAGGCTCTTGTTCCTAGTCATGCTAGCCTCCATTGCACTGCTGTCAGATTCTAGCACGAACCCCGGGGCCGAGCAATGGCCAGTATTCCAGCCGCCTGAACCTGGAACAGCGTCACCAGAGGCCCCTGACGCATCTTGGAAAGACAAAACGCCGTGCCGAAAGGGCCGTCCGGCGGTCCTGCGAATGCCAGTCCCAAGCCGGTAGGTCTGACAACCTTCTTCCACACATTCGGTCCGCAAGGTCGTGTCCAGTCAAATGAAAATGTTACCGAAGGGAAGCCATTCTTTCAAATGATAA
>CAZOBP010000094.1:0-11114 GCA_964577995.1 uncultured Anaerolineales bacterium | reverse complement strand
GAAGGATAACGGCCCTGGTTGCGCGAGGTATGTCACGGACCAGGACGGTCAAGCGGTGCTTGACATAGGTTCCAGGCTCGTCTAGAATACCGCGATTCCGGGGCCCTGGAACCGCGGGCCAGTCGACAGTGGGGGCGAGGCTCCCTTGAATCAAGGGCTGAATCTACGGCTTCTGAGTCTGGTGGGCCAGGTCGGCGTGATCATGGTCGTCTACATCCTCGGAGGCCTGGTGGTCGGTCGATGGATAGACGGCAGGTTGAACGCCTCGCCAACGTTCACACTGGCCTTTATTCTGCTCGGAGTAGGCGCCGGAGGTTGGACCATTGCTCGCCTGGTGATGTGGGCTCTCGAGGAAGCCTCGAAGGATTCCATAGACCGGAAGGACTGAGGGGGGTACTGTATGGACGAACTGATGTCTGACGTAATGGAACCCGTGATGGGTGAAGAGGGGTGCCTGCCTGGATGTCTGACGGGCAAAGGGTGCCTGATCTACATCGTCATCATCGCCATAGTTGCTTTCCTGACCACGAAGTTGCCGGTAGTTATGCCAGAGATCTCGCTGCCAGCGGAGCCCGTCTTCACGATTCCTGGCGTGGGTTTCGCCGTCACCAACACCCTGCTGGCGACTTGGTTGACCATGCTGCTGCTGACTGTGGGGTCCATCGCGGTCACTCGGAACCTGAACATGGTACCCAGCGGCCTTCAGAATCTGGTGGAGTGGGGCCTGGGTGTGCTCTTGGGTCTGGCGGAGAGTGTGGCCGGTGAGAGGGGAAGGAAGTTCTTCCCGCTGGTGGCCACGATCTTCATATTCCTGCTGGTCTCCAACTGGATGGGCATCGTGCCTGGTTTCGCCAGTGTGGGACTCATCCACGAGGCTCCTCACGGAGGGCACGAAGTTCACCAGGTGTCCGTACTCGGATTGAATCTCAACATCCTCCAGGCCGCAGAGGTCGGAGAGGATGACACCGGTTGGACGGTGTTCTCCTTTCTGCGCTCGGCTGCCACCGACCTCAACACCCCGTTGGCCCTGGCCCTGATCTCGGTGGTGATGACGCAGGTCGTGGGATACCAAGCACAGGGCCTGCGCTACTTCAGCAAGTTCATCAGTTTCAAGGACGTCCTGGGCCTGATAGTCGGGCCTCTGGAAGCGGTAAGTGAGCTAGCCAAGATCATCTCATTCTCCTTCCGACTCTTTGGCAACGTCTTTGCTGGGGAGGTGCTGTTGGCTGTACTGGCCTTCATTGTCCCCTATCTGGTATCCATTCCATTCTTCGCGCTGGAGCTCTTTGTCGGGCTGATGCAGGCTTTCGTCTTTGCCATGCTGACCTTGGTCTTCATGGCCATGGCCACGATGGGCCATGGATCGGAAGGTGAAGAACACTAGCCTTTAGGAAAGGAGGGCTATCGAATTGGCAGCGGGTGATCTGATAGAATTCGGTAAGTTGTTGGGCGCGGGACTGGCCATGGGTCTGGGGGCCATCGGTCCCGGTATCGGCATCGGGCTCCTTGGAGCAGGTGCCATGCAGGCCATCGGACGTAACCCCGAGGCCACAGGCCAGATTCAGATCAACATGATGTTGGGCATAGTCTTCGCCGAGGCAGTTGCGATCTACGCCCTGGTTGCTGCCCTGATCATCAAGTTCGTGTAGGGTGGCTTGTCTGGTCACGTGTTTGCTGTGACTACTAAACCCCAGCCGGGGTCTATGAAAGGAGGTTGGATTTGGAGGGACTAGGAATCAACCTAGGATACCTGATCTCCCAGATCATCAACTTCGTACTCCTACTGGTCATCCTTCGGGTGTTCCTGTACAAGCCGATTGTGAACATGCTTGACAAACGCCGCGAGACGATCCGAACTGACCTGGAGGAAGCCGAGAACGCGAGAAGCCAGGCCGAGGCAGCCAAGCAGGAGTATGAGAAGCAACTGGAGGAAGCCAGGGAAGAGCGACGCTCCATCCTCGCTCAGGCCAGGGAGCAGGCCGACAAGATGAGAGAGGAGATCCTCGACAAAGCGCGAGGGGAAGCTCAGGGACTGGTGGCCAAGACCGAAGAAGAGATGGAAACTCTTCGACGGCAGGCCCTCGCCGGTGCCCAGGATGAGATGGTCGAGCTCGCCATGGCGGCAGCCGGCAAGGTGGTCGGCGAATCGCTGGACGCGAAGGCTCACCGCCGTCTGATCCAGGAGTTCATTGCCGGGGTAGGTGAGTTGGGATGAAAGGGGACGGGGAACTCACGGCCTCAGAGGTCCTGGCGAAAGTCATCAGCGCAGTGCCCCTGACCAAAGATGAGCAGGCGGCTCTGCGCGAGAAGCTTCAGGCCCGATTCGACCAACCGTTGGACCTGCGCTTCGAGGTTGAACCTTCACTCCTCGGGGGCGTCAGGGTCCGTGTTGGCGATGAGGTCATAGACGGGAGCGTGAAGAGCAAGCTCGACGCCCTCGCTCAGTCTCTGGTCAAGAGCCGGTAGCTCCCGTAGCCAAATCCGGTCGGATAAGTCATTGGTATTGGGCCGTGGCCTGTTCCGGCCTCTTCTGACGAGCATCTGTGCAAACAGGTTGTTATTACGCGAAACCTAGGAGGTGCCAATGGCCTCACGAGTAGGTGATGCGACCGCGGCCCTGAAGCGGCAGATCGAGGTTTTCGAGGCCCCCCTCAAGGCCATCGACGTGGGTAGCGTAGTCGAGGTGGGCGACGGCATCGCCAGGGCCACCGGTCTGGCGACAGTCATGTCCAGCGAACTGCTAGAATTCACCAAGACCGGGGTCCTCGGCATGGCGCTGAACCTGGAGCAGGTTCAGGTCGGCATCATCATCCTGGGTGACTACACCGAGATAGAGGAGGGCGACGAGGTGCGCCAGACAGGTCGGATCGCATCCGTCCCTGTCGGCGAGGCCCTCATTGGGCGAGTCGTCAACGCGCTGGGCGAGCCCATCGACGGCAAGGGACCCGTCGAGTCCGACGTCCTGCGCCCCATCGAAAGAATCGCGCCCAACGTGACGGTTCGCGAATCGGTGAACAGGCCCGTGCAAACGGGGATCAAGTCCATCGACTCTATGTTCCCCATTGGTCGCGGGCAGCGAGAGTTGATCATCGGTGATCGGCAAACGGGGAAAAGTGCGCTGGCTATTGACACGATCATCAATCAGAACAACAAGGACCTGATCTGCATCTACGTGGCCATAGGCCAGAAGCGGTCCAGCGTGGCGCAGGTGGTGGCCACTCTGGAGAAGTACGACGCCATGGACCACACCGTGGTCGTAGTGGCCTCGGCCTCGGAAGCGGCCGCACTGCAATACATCGCTCCCTATGCCGGCTGCGCCATCGGTGAGGAGTTCATGGAGCAAGGCAAGGATGCCTTGATTGTCTACGACGACCTGACGAAGCACGCCTGGGCGTACCGTCAGGTTTCGCTTCTACTCCGTCGCCCGCCTGGGCGAGAGGCTTACCCAGGAGACCTGTTCTATCTTCACTCGCGCCTGCTGGAGAGATCGGCCAAGATGCACCCTGATTTTGGAGGTGGCAGTCTGACCGCTCTTCCCATTATCGAAACGCAACTGGGCGATATCACCACCTACGTCCCCACCAACGTCATCTCTATCACAGATGGGCAGTTGTACTTGGAGAGCGACCTCTTCTACGCTGGTATTCGCCCGGCGATCAACGTGGGCATTTCCGTCTCGCGGGTGGGCGGCAAGGCGCAGACCAAGGCCATGAGGACAGTGGCCGGCAGGCTGAGGCTGGAGCTTGCCCAGTTCCGAGAGCTCGCCGCCTTCGCACAGTTCGGATCCGACCTGGACCAGGCCACGAGGAACCAGTTAGAGCGTGGACAGAGGCTCACGGAGATCCTGAAGCAGCCGCAGTATGAGCCGGTGCCATTGGATCACGAGGTGATAGTCATCTACGCCGTCACCCACGACTTCGCCGACGAGGTACCACTTGAGAAGATGCGAGACTGGGCGGATGGGCTCCTGAGCTTCATGGACACTGTACACCCGGACATCGGACGTCGCATCATGGAGACGGAGGTGCTGGACGAGGAGACGGAGAGCAAGCTCCGCGACGTCATCGCCGAGCACCAGCAGTCCGCAGACTACTAGCTTCGGGCCGGGGCATCTCCGGGAACCAATGGGAGAAGCTCGCTCAGCCGAGTGGGATAGCGAGGAACGAGTTGGCGACAGCACGTGAGATACGCAGACGGATTCGCAGTGTAACGAACATCGGTCAGGTCACGCGGGCCATGGAGGCGGTATCGGCCTCCAAGATGCGGCGCGCTCAGGACCGGGCGCTGGCTTCTCGTCCCTACGCCGAAAGGGCGTGGGACATTCTCACCTATCTCGCCAGCCAGCCTGCAGCCGGCAAAGTGTTGCACCCCTTGTTGGAGAAACGCCCTGTAAGAAACACGGGACTGGTGCTCATCAGCCCAGACCGGGGTCTATGCGGGGGGTTGCCCACGAATCTCATACGCGAAGCGGTGAGCTTTCTGCACCGCCAGCAGAATCCGGGGCAAATCATCACTATTGGCCACAAGGGCCTCGATTTCATGCATCGCTACGGGGGAGACGTCGTTGCGGATTTCTCTGGGCTTCCTGATCAGCCGGCCTTGAGTGACATCACCCCCATAGCGCATCTGATCATCGAGGATTTCCTCAACGGCACATTCGACCAGGTCTGTATGATCTATGCGCACTTCATCAACACCATGGTGCAGCGGCCCACGACAAGACAACTGTTGCCCATCGAACCGGCGAGGATGGAAGGGATAGGCGGCGTGGCCTACACCATCGAGCCGGACCCTCAGACGGTCCTGGGCGAGGTTCTGGAGGGCTTCACCGTTCTTCAGATCTACCAAGCCATTCTAGATGCCCAGGCCAGCGAGCACTCGGCGCGCATGGTGGCTATGCGTGCCGCTACAGAAAACGCCCAAGCGTTGGTCGAGGACCTGACCCTGAGCTACAACCGGGCCCGGCAGGAAGCCATCACCACGGAGTTGCTGGACATCGCCGGAGGCGCCGAGGCCTTGACCAAGGCGCGTGCGGCGGCTCGGTAGCGAGCAGGGGAGAGGGCAAGGCCGTCGAGTCGAGAAGAGCCAATTACTGGGAGGACAAGATACCCATGGCAGACACAGCGCGCGGTAAGGTAGTGCAGGTTATTGGTCCAGTAGTGGATATCCAGTTTCCGCCAGAGCACCTTCCGGAGATCTACGATGCGGTGGAGATCCCTCGCGATGGAGATGGAAAGCTGGTGCTGGAGGTGCAACAGCATCTGGGAGATGACTGGGTGCGCTGCCTGGCCATGGACTCAACCGATGGCCTGCAAAGGGGCATGGAAGCCGTCGCCACCGGAGCCCCCATCATGGTGCCCGTGGGAGAGGCTACATTGGGGCGTCTGATCAACGTGTTGGGCGAACCCATCGATAGACGGGGTCCGATCGGGACTGAGGATCGGGAACCCATTCACCAACTGCCACCCACTTTCGAGGAGCAAAGCACCAGCGCCGAGGTCTTCGAGACAGGGCTCAAGGTGATAGATCTTGTGGCGCCCTTCACCAAGGGCGGCAAGACCGGTGTCTTCGGGGGGGCCGGCGTCGGCAAGACGGTCGTCATCATGGAGCTGATCCACACCATCGCCATGGAGCATGGCGGGGTGTCCGTGTTCTGCGGCATCGGCGAACGGTCTCGTGAGGGAAATGACCTGTGGTACGAGTTACAGGAATCCGGCGTGCTGGACAAGGTGGCCCTCATCTTCGGTCAGATGAACGAGCCGCCCGGGGTTCGACTGCGTGTGGGCTTGACCGGGTTGACCATCTGCGAGCACTTCCGCGATGAGGGCAAGGATGTCTTACTGTTCATTGACAACATCTTCCGCTTCGTGATGTCCGGGTCGGAAGTCTCGGCGCTGATGGGACGCATGCCCAGCGCTGTTGGCTACCAGCCGACGCTGGGCACAGAGATGGGTGAGTTGCAGGAACGGATCACGTCCACCAAACGAGGCTCCATCACTTCGCTACAGGCCGTATTCGTGCCGGCGGATGACTACTCTGACCCTGCGCCGGTGGCGACCTTTGCTCACCTGGATGCCACCATCGCACTAGATCGCTCCATCTCCGAGCAGGGACTGTACCCGGCCGTGGACCCGCTTGCTTCCACCTCGCGTATCCTCGACCCTAACATCGTTGGCGAGGATCACTACCAGGTGGCGAGGGAGGTTCAGCGGACTCTACAACGGTACAAAGACCTCAGCGACGTGATCGCCATACTGGGCGTGGAGGAGTTGAGCGAGGACGACAAGCTGACTGTGGCCCGGGCACGCAAGGTGCAACGCTTTCTCTCGCAGCCCATGTTCGTGGCGGAGGCCTTCACCGGGCGAGAGGGTGCCTATGTGCCCATCAAGGAGACTGTGCGGGGGTTCAAGGAGATACTCGACGGGAAGCACGACGACATACCGGAGGGAGCCTTCTTCATGGTGGGCGCCATAGATGAGGCGGTGGAGAAGGCGAGGACGATGGTAGGCGTCACCCACGAACCCACCTCCACGGAGCCTGAGGGAGAGGCCGGGGGCCGATAAGGGGACGGCAAATGGCGAAGCTCACCTTTGAGTTGGTGACACCAGAACGCGTCGTCTACTCCGACGACGAAGTGGACATGGTCATAGCTCCTGGGGCCGACGGCGAGCTAGGGATCCTACCCAGCCACGCACCCCTGCTGGTGGCTCTGGGCATAGGCGAGCTTAGGCTGAAGAAGGGCACGGAAGAGGAATCCTTCGCCGTTCACGGTGGCTATCTGGAGGTGCTGGCCAACAAGGTCATCGTCATGGCCAGCGTCGCGGAGCGCGCTACTGAGATAGACATGGCAAGAGCCGAGGCTGCCAGGTTGCGCGCAGAGGAGCGCTTCCGCGAGAGGCCTGAGGGCCTAGACACGGCTCGTCTGCAACAGGCACTGAGACGCTCGCGGGTCCGCCTCAGGGTAGCCCGCCGCAGACCACGCCGGCCCGCGATGGAGTACAAGAGCGACGAAGGATAGTGCGAAAACCCCGGTTTTCGACAAGTCCGACGAGGAGTGCACATGTTTTCTAAGCAGATTGGAGTGGACCTGGGCACCGTCAACGTGCTCGTCTGGACCAAGGGCAAGGGCATCGTGCTCTTCGAGCCGTCCATCGTAGCCCTGTCCACCCACGACAATAGGATCGTGGCCCTGGGTCGAGAGGCACAGGCCATGCTGGGCCGGACTCCGGACAGTATCGAAGTGCTGTCCCCCCTGCGCGACGGTGTGATTGCCGACTATGTAGTCACGGAGTTGATGCTTCACTATTTCATCTCCGGCATAGTAGGACGGGTTCGCCTCTTTAAGCCGGAGATCATGATCAGCGTTCCCATCGGCGTGACCACGGTGGAGAAGCGGGCCGTGCACGACGCCGCAATCCAGGCGGGGGCCAAGGTGGCCCACCTCATACCCGAGCCTCTGGCCGCTGCGCTGGGCGCCGGTATGCCCGTTGACACTCCATCGGGCAACTTCATTGTCAGCATCGGAGGTGGGACGAGCGAGGCCGCCGTCATCGCCATGAACGACATCGTAGTCAGCGGGGCGGTGCGCGTAGGTGGGATCAAGATCAGCGAGGCCATCGCTTCCTACATCAGGCGGAAGTACAACCTGATGATCGGCGATCAAACGGCTGAGGAGATCAAGCTTCAGATCGGGGCCGCCATTCCTCTGGAAGAAGAACTGACCATGGAGGTCCGAGGAAGAGGTGTTGTGGCCGGATTGCCCAGAATCGTCACCGTCTCATCGACCGAGGTGGCCGAGGCCATCGCCGAGCCGCTGGGCACCATAGTCTCGGCTCTCAAGGGCGTGCTGGAGAAGACGCCGCCCGAGTTAGCTGCCGACATCATAGACCGCGGAGTCGTGATGACCGGGGGAGGCTCTCTGCTGCGCAGTTTGGATCGTTACTTGACGCAGGAACTAGGTGTTCCCTGCTACGTCGCCGACGAAGCGATCGCCTGCGTTGCCCTAGGCTGCGGCAGGGCGTTTGAGGAATACGAGGTCTTGAAACGGACACTGCCCGAATTGTAGAGTACTGAACAGGGGTGGCACTGATCCCGACGAAGCGCGCGACACCCTGGTGGCGACGCGCTTTCTGCTTGATGGTTCCCTTGGCAGAAGCAGACGGACGGCTGTAAACTCCGCGGCGGAGCGGCCACCACCCGGTGCGGCATCACATAGGTCCGCCAAACCGTCGTCGCCGAGAGAAGGGCGACCGTCGCATTGGAGTGGTTCAATCTGGACGTGGACCTGTTCGTGGACAAAGTTTGAAGTGTCCCTTGTTAGTCAACAAGACCTCGAGGTTCCGAGCCTTGACAACGCTACCGGTAGTTGGTAGGATTGTGCTAGTCTAGATAGTATAATTCCGGCGATTGTTTGCCGGATGTGGCTGGCACTGTTATCCAGTCCCGTGGAAAATGAACCTTTTGCGGCCGACACCTATTAGATAGTAGTGGGACCGTGTGAAGTATGGCAGTGGAGGAGGACGTCACTGTGAAAGACAACCGAATGGGGATGCGGCGCGCTCTCTTTGGCTGGATAGACCAGCCCAGGAAGACGATGCGCTACGTCATCGGGGAGGCCAGATGGTCAACTTTGTTGGCTCCGGCGCTGGCCATCTTCCTGGCTCTAGTGTTCGTCACCATAGTCTCAGCACCGGCGAGCTCGGTGGTGGCCCGGGAGCAGGCTGCACAGCAAGTGACCGCACAGATGGGCTCATTGTCAGACGAGCAGGCCGCAGAGGTGGAGCGCAGCATACAGACCTTCACGTCGCCCCTGTTCATAGGGGCGACAGGCATCGCTCTGGGCACCTTGGGGCTGATCTTGACCTGGCTTTTTCGCGGCGCAGTGTTGTTCTTCATCGGCTACCTGTTCGGCACGGATAGTAGATACATCCAGATGGTCACTCTGGTGCTCTGGTCCTGGTGGCCGTTCGCGCTGCGTGACCTGGTCAACGCCGTCTTCGTGCTCCTCAACGGGCAGCTCGTCATTAATCGAGGTCTCTCTTTCTTGGTGACCAGCGGCGACCAGGTGCAGGATGCGGGCAACCTCCTCTATGGCCTCCTGTCGCAGGTGGACCTGTTTCTGGCGTGGCATCTCGTGCTGGTCGCTGTGGGCCTGGTGGTGAGCACGCGCGCGAACACGGCCAAGACGGCCGTCGGAACCGTGGCCTATTGGGTGCTTACCGCCCTGGTGGGGCTGGCGCCCACTCTATTGGCGAGCCTGACCAGCTTCGCATAGAACATTCAACTCAACCTCTGTGTCTGGCCACTACTTTGCCGCCTCCGGACTGTAGAACCACCACGCAAGGTGTGCGACCATCGCCGAGGGAGGCATTTGACACCGCCCGGGCATTCGGGCATAGTGAGAGAGGGCGTGCCAGACAAGTGGCCTTAGCCCTACTGGCTGAGACGGTCAGTGCACAGACGGGAATCCTTGGGGATGCCTTCTGCAACATGCCGCAAAGGCAATCTCGAGCGGCTCAGAGACGACAATCACCGTGCCGACGTGGAGGTGACGTCAGGCTCGGCACACAACGTGTTCCGAATAAAGCGCGCTCGTGCGTAGTTATCTGCCATAGGAGTACACTAGCAGGGAAGAGGGAAAGAGATGCGGAGAGTCATAATCATCGCGACCGTCCTTCTGGCGGCGGGAGCGATTGGCTACTGGTTCCTCCAGCAAGGGGCAGGGAAGCCAGGAGCGGACCTGGAGGATGTCGAGACTGTGGCAATCGAGCGCGGCGATATCGAGGCCACAGTTGATGCCACAGGAAGCTTAGACCCTGCGGCTGAGGTCACGCTGTCCTTCGATACGGGAGGGGTCGTGGTCTCTGTCGAGGTGTCCGAGGGAGACCAAGTCCAACAAGGCCAGATCTTGGCCCAGGTAGAGACCGCCGAACTCTCATTGGGAGTCACCCAGGCACAACTGGCGCTGAGCAGCGCGGAGGCGAGTCTGGCCAAACTGATGGGCAGCGCAGATGCCGACGACGTAGAGGCTGCGCGCGCCAATCTGGCAAGCGCAGAGGCGACCCTGGCCAAGCTGCGCGAGGGGCCCAGTGAGGACGAAATCACACTGGCCAAGGCAGACCTCCGCAGGGCTGAGATCTCTCTCCAGGAGGCGCAAGAACTGTATGACCAGTACGCCTGGGTGGGAGGGGTAGGCGCTCTACCGCAGTCGGTATCCTTGCAGCAGGCGACCATCAGCTACGAACAGACGTTGGCTGCCTACAACATCGCCATGCAAGGCCCGACCGAGAGCGAGCTTCGCGCGGCAGAGGCAGCGGTGGCCCAGGCTCGGGCTCAGCTCAGCAGTCTGCTGGAGGGTGCGAGTGACGAAGACCTTACCATGGCCCAGGTAACTGTGGATCAAGCCAGGGTCTCCCTGGAGCTGGCTCAATTGCAGTTGGATGGAGCCACTATCAGCGCACCTTTCGACGGAACAGTAGCCTTCGTTGGCGCCGAAGCCAGCGAGCAGGTGGCGCCTGGCACACCGATGATCACGCTCATAGATCCCTCAGGCTTCTATGTGGATGTGTACATCGACGAGATAGACATAGGTCAGGTGGAGGTGGGACAGGAGGCCAGATTAGCCCTCGATGCTTTCCCCGAGGAGGAACTTCAAGGCCGCGTGGAGTTCATCTCCCCTGTGTCCACCGAGAATCTGGGGGCGATCAGTTACTCGGTCAGGGTCTGCTTCGACCCCACGGCTGTGCCGCTGCGATCGGGAATGACAGCCAACATGACCATCGTGACGGAGCGCCGTGAGAACGTACCCCTCGTGCCCAGCAGGGCCATCTCCGTGGACAGAGACACCGGCTCATACTATGTGGAAAGGCTGAAGGATCACGAGATCGAGCGTGTGGAGATAGAGATCGGCATACAAGATGCCACCTACACCGAGGTACTGAGGGGGCTGGAGGAGGGAGATCAAGTCGTAGTAGGCGGAACGAGCATGAGAGACCGACTGCGTACCAGCATGTCGTAGGCTACTCTAGAGCCACGCTTGTATCGCCAGGTACTTGAGGCCATGATCAAGATAGAGAACGTCACTAAGGTCTATAAGATGGGTGAGGTAGAAGTGC